>NZ_JQKQ01000013.1:0-184811 GCF_000746135.1 Bacillus sp. UNC322MFChir4.1 | reverse complement strand
CATCTACATCGGATAAATCAAAAATGGATTTCAACAATAAATATTTGAACATACGAACGGGCGGCACTGCATTGCGACCGTTATCGAGACAATATTTATTCTTTAATTCCTCTAACACAAAAGAAAAATCAACCATTTCATTAAATTGACGAAGCATATTATCTTTTGGCACGACGATATCGTAAATCGCCATGAATGGGCTAAGGTTAAGAGGTTGTTGTTTTGAAATCATCCGAGACACCACCTAGAGTTAGTACAACCATTATACATAAAAAAAGTGAAAGCTTCCTCGATTTCATCGGGGAAGCTTTCACTTTTTGAACTATGAGGACTTTTTCAGTGGCCTCGTCGGGGGCGTGGGTGTCCTGCGATTCTGAGCAAGCCGCTTCCGCTTTTTTAGGGAAGATAGATAGGTAGGGGATAACTGCCCGTAAAAGCCCGATTGGGCGGGCTAACCATCAGTGGGAGATGAAAAAACTCTCCACTGATGGAAATTTCACTTTATGACGATAAAGATAAAGAAGGAGAAAATTTCAAAATAGAGCGAGTTGTAGCTTTGAAATAAAGTTTCTTCAAAAATACCTCGCAAACTGTAAATCAGGAGTTTGTATTTGATACTTCTACAATACATACGAATCCTCATACAAACGAAGAGGATGAAATTAACGTCGAGGTAACTTTGAGATGAAATCCAAAAGTATTTATTTAATAAAATTAAGAAGCATAACTTCGCATTTTATGCAGGTTTATGCTTCTTTTTATGCAAGAATGTGTTTTTCAAAAGTTATGTAAAAAAGACTCTTGTTATTGTTTTTAAATTCTTATTGAAGATATCGCGTATTAAGTGGGTATAAATTTGTCATTTAATTTGCATTCAAACTCATGCATCAGAACTCATATTTTCGTTCCTGCTTTTTGGAAATATTTCATTACTTGTAACTGTACTTTTACTTGAAGAGTTCGTAATCACAAAAATCCCCCCCATAACCAATAGCATACCGAAAATATGATACCAGAAAAGAGGTTCATGTAAGATAAGGGCTGATAAAACGACGGTGCTTATCGGCATTAAAGCAGTAAATACTGCTGCGGTTCCCGCTGATACTACTTCTAATCCTTGGTTCATTAATAGAACTGCTAGCACAGTAATTACAATCCCTGTATATAGTACTAGCGACCATATCAATGGAGAGACAATAAAAAAGTTAAAATGTAAGGACTGATACATTGCCAAAGGCAAAAATAATACGGCGCCTGTCAAACTCATAATTGTCGTTATTGTTAAAGGTCTTAAAGATGTGGAAATTAATTTTCCAAATGAAAAGAAAACTGCTTCTCCAATAACAGCGCAAAAGATTAGTATATTTCCTATTAATGAATGGGAGTTTTCATTAAAATTTAAAAACTGTCCAAAAACATTAATAGATAATGTACCTAAAATGGTTAAAAGAATTCCTCCTATTTTATGAATTCCTAGTTTTTCTTTTAGAAAAAAATAAGAGATTAAAGCCATTATTGCAGGTGTACAACTCATAATAATGCCGCTGTCTAAAGCTGTTGTTTTTCTTAGTCCATATAACGTGCATATGCTAAATAAGAACACACCTATAAAACTTTGAAGAAAAAATATGATGTAATCCTTTTTTACGAGTTTCGGCATTTTTTCTCCTTTATATAAAAATAAAGGAAGTAGTATGAGGCAAGCAATTAATAATCTAAGCTCAGAAGCAATAAATATGGGAAGTTCTTTAATAATGAATTTATTAACAACCACAAAGCTTCCAATTGCAATCATTGCAAATGAAATTTGAATATAAGCAAGTGTTTGTTTAGACATAAAGAATTCCTTTCTTAATAAATTTTCACTATTAAGGATTTTTATTTGTAATGTTGCTTGTTGTTGTTTTGATATTTAACTGTTTACATACGATTAAATTATTTTTGGATTTCTATAAGTTGGAAAATTCTTTCGCGTATATAAACCAAAAATTTCTAAAAATCATAACTAACCGTAGCATAATATAGCTTAGATTTGCAAAATAAAAAGTTGAATATAATTTGAGAAATTTATCCAGAGTAATTACTCATAAAACAGAAAAAATGTTATGTGGTTATATTTTTAAAAAAACTCCTATTTTAGAATCGTATGTATATCCCTTTGTTTTATTTGAATGCTTTTATTTTCAATAGATTTTCTAGGTATTCACTTTAATGTTGAGAAAAATAATTATATTCAAAATATTTATTGACGATTCGTTTTACTAATAATACCATTAACAACGTGATAGGCAAGTTTCAAATTGGCAGCTAAACTTTATGAAATGGCAGTGTAGCCAAGTGGTAAGGCATAGGTCTGCAAAACCTAATTCCTTGGTTCAAATCCAAGCACTGCCTCTATCCATTTTAAGGGGGATAACATATGTCAAATTCAATTCATGTAAAAAAGAAAGGAATTCATCAATTAGTTGCATCAGAAGAAGAAATGATCAAATTAATCAGTGAAGAATTAAAAAATACCACTCAAGAAAAATTAGTAATTATGTCAGGACATTTTATGCTTTTCTTTAATGAAGAAACGAATAACTTAACTCCTGGAATTACCGAAGAGCAGAAAACAGACGTAATGAAAGAGAGAATTTCACGCAGAGTAGGTATATTCCCTATGTATACTTGGGATATTGGAATTCAGTTAGGGGAGCAATTTTATGAACAATTTAAAGACATTAAATTCCTGTTATTAATTAATGATTGGCAATATGTCCCTTCTACAAATGCAAGTGTTAGCGATCTTCGTAAAGAATTTTATGAAAGATATACAGAAATTCCAGAGGCTTACGTTACAAGTTTAGAAAAGAGTAAGTATTTTAATCAACAAAGTATTTTGTCTAGCCGAAAAAATCCAATCTTTTTTCCGGAAACTTGGCTTAAATATAGATTTCAAAAAAGCGCTAGTAAGCTAGTAAAAGAAGGAAAATTAGAAAAAAGAATGTTAAATGATCAAGACAATCAATCTGAAGTATCGTTTTTAGATGAAGATGGAAATTATAAAACATTAATTAGTTGCGGTGTAACTGGATGTGCAGGAGAAATTACAGAAATGATTGCTGAGGTATATAAGGCAGGTTATAGAGCATTGTTGTTATTCGCGCCTGGGGAGTGTTACCAGCCAGTACGTACAGGGATTGAAATTGCTCTTAATCTATATAATTTAACAGGTATGAAAGTTATCGTTGCAGATCCGGGAGGAAGCGGTGAAATGTCCAAGGAAGAAATCTATGAAAAGCCTATTAATTTCTCTGTGTTTTCTTCTTAATAAAGTGAAACTTTAATCAGTGGGGGTTTTCTTCATCCCCCACTGATTATTAGCCCTCACCAATCGGGCTTTTACGGGCAGTTTATCTCCCGCCTAATTTCTTAAGAAAAGCGGAAACGCCGGAGATTCTAGCCGCTAGAGCTGGACAATGCTTTTGCTGAATTTTGAGGCGGGAGTATTACTGCCCGTTAATGCGGGATAAAGGAGGACAATGTTTATGAGACAAGTGTACTTAGATTATGCTGCTACCACTCCATGTCATAATAAAGTGGTTGAAGTGATGGAGAAGTACATGAAAACAGAATTTGCAAATCCATCGTCTCAGCATGTGATGGGAAAAAAAGCACAGTATGCAGTTGATCAAGCGAAAAGTAAAATTGCCACTTCTATTGGTGCCGATAAAGAAGAAATAATATTTACTTCAGGTGCAACAGAAAGTAATAACTTGGCATTATTAGGAGCCATTGATTATTATGAACAAGAACCGGTAAATGTAATTCTCTCTCCTATAGATCATAAATCGATTCTAGGAGTCGGAAAAGAGTTACAAAGAAGAGGGATTATCGTAAAATATGTGGATATTAATCGTGATGGAACGATTTGTTTAGATTCATTGCGATACTTGTTAGATGATCATACAAGAGTTGTTAGTTTTGCATATGTTAATTCTGAAATTGGGACAATTCAGCCTATCAATGAAATCTCTGCTCTGTGCAGAAAGTATAAAACATTGATACATGTAGATGCTGTTCAAGCTTTTGGAAAAATACCAATCGATGTAAAAAAATTAGATATCGATGCTCTATCATTATCGGGACATAAAATCTATGGACCAAAAGGCATAGGCGTTTTATATGTAAATGGACACAAACAGAAAGACTTCCGGCCTTTACTATTTGGTGGTGAACAAACATATTTACGCAGTGGGACATTACCGACTTCACTAATAGCTGGTCTGGGAGCAGCAAGTGATATTGCTATATTAGAACTAGAAGAAAATTATGAAAAGGTAAAGAGATTAAGAACAATTGTTGTAAAGCGAATTCAACAAGAAATACCTCATTCTTGCGTAAATGTATGCATGGAAAATAGTATACCTCATATTATAAATATAATGATTCCAAACATTAGTTCAGAAACACTTATAGCAGGTATGAGAACTGTTTCTATCTCTTCAGGATCTGCTTGTAACTCAAGTAGTTTAGAACCGTCATATGTGTTACAAGAGATTGGATTAACAAAAGAAGAAGCAAATAGTTCCATTCGTATATCAATTAGTCCATATTTAAGTGAAGAAGAAGTCTTGTACGCTGTTGATGAGATTGTAGCGAAGATTAACGATATTTATTGTGTACAACAGGGTTTTTAATAATACTATCAATGAGACTACGTTCTCAAAATAAAAAAGGAAGATTCCTTATGAAGTAAGGTTCTTCCTTTTTATTTGCTACAGATAATAGTACGTTATTTTAACCTTACCTGTATATAATTAAAAAAGAGAGATAAAGTGAAACTTTAATCAGTGGGGGTTTTCTTCATCCCCCACTGATTATTAGTTGAACCAATCGGGCTTTTACGGGCAGTTTATCTCCCACCTAACTTCTTTGCTTTCGCTGAATTTTGAGGTGGGAGTATTACTGCCCGTTAATGCGGGATAAAACTCTAATCAGGGTATATTATTTTACTAACCCACTCCTAATAACATTCTCCCTGTGCCACAATCATTCTATCTAACCAGGTTTGAAAATCACATCGAAAATCAATTAATTCAATACCATTTAACATCATATATTTATCATTATTTTGTTGGCATCTTGCATTACTTATTACAATATATCCTCGATCTGGACAATTACCAATAGGATACCTATCTCCATGTAACTCTTTATCATAGCGTTTTAGAATTTCCATAAGCGAATAAAAATGAAATGCAGTTCCATATTCGTAAGAAAAGAAATAAGCTCCGTTATGCAATAATAAAAATTCTTTATAATCATTTGGCACAATCCAACCTGTTTCACGAATGAATGTATGTATTTCTTCCTGTGTGGCTGGTTCATTAAACGTACATTCAGCAGTATAATAATATCCGTTAAAAGATTGAACCACTATTTCGTCTTTTTCATTTAAACGACTTTTTAATGTATCAAGTGTATTTTTAACACTATACTCTTTCAAATTTTTACCTCCTTTCCTTTATTATAAAAATACTATTCATCACTTGGGTCAATATCTTTTGAGCTTTTATCATAGTATCCAGCAAACCATCCAGATATCTTACTATGTTCCGCTTCAGGAATTGGTAAAAAAATTATCTATATCATTTGTACCACCAAATTCTCTAGGTTTTATATGATGCATTTGTTTGTAACCAGGAATTTTCCCATCCCATATATAGTTTGGATTACCATATTTATAAATTCTCTTATTGCAGTGCCGCTTTCTGTGCCTCCGTACACAACTCTTTTATCAGCAGGTACTAGAACCCAATCAGTTCTAAGTCCATCAGATGCTTTTTTCTTAGATCATGGATCTTGGTAATCAGGCAATGGCCTTCCTGATCTATTCACTGCAACATAAGGTTCTGACCAATTAGTTGTTGCTGGGTTTTTAAAATCAGTTGTATAATATGCTACAGCTTGTCCAAAATAACTCCAAAATTTAGTTTCAGCTGGCACCTCTTCGAATTTTGAATTTCCTACACGAATTTCGGGGCCTGTCCATATAACACCTAAATTATCAAAGATATTATCGTGATACCAATGTCCAAAATAAGGATATGCAAAGTCTGTTACAATACTACATAAAGATTTCTTGATAAAATTCAAAATTGAGATTTTTTTATTTCTGGTAATATTTACATTATGAAAAAACCTCTTGGGAATAAAATGCTTTTTGAGCGAAAAATTCAATTATTCAATAAGTTTTTCCTAATAATAGGAATGTTTGCTTTGATAAATAGGAAATGAATTATATTAAAATTGACATGTTTGAAATGGAAGAATTATATCCGATTGATAAAAAAGATAAAAAATGTTAAAAGTGTACTTGTATTATAGGAAGTGTTATAGCGCTACAGAAATAGCGATTATGTTCGTTTACGCGAGAGAAGAAGTTTTTATACGATGGATAGTATGGATAAGGAGAGACGGTATGGAATATAAAGGGATGGCTTCGTTATGGCTTGGAACGAGTCAATCATTTAATCAGCTTCAAGAATATGTTGATACGGAATATACAGAAGATGGAGATAGTATAGATTCAAAATTTGGAGTCAATTTCGGTTTTGGTTACTATGATGAAGATAATATAGAAATTATGTTTTATGAGGAACCTAAAATACATATAGAAGAGATTTTACAGGATTTCTCTTATAGTGAGATTATTATTCCGAGATTTAAAGATTTAATGAAAAAGGTAAATGTAGGGGACAGTACGAATTCTGTTATATTACTGTATGATTTTCGTTACGATGCAGAGAGAGTAAAAGATACATATGAGGATCTAGAATTTATATTTGTTGGTGCTGTATCTTATTATTAATAGCTTTGAGGTGTTGAACAATGTGGAAAGTAAAATGAACAAAGAGGAACTTATTGAACTTGTAAAAAAGATCTATAATCTTGATTTACCAGAAACAGAACATAGCGAATATGTGAATGAATTCAATAATAGCGGTGTTCCACATCCGGCACCTAGTGATTTAATATTTTGGAATGATATAGAATTAACACCTGAAGAAGTAGTAGAAAGTGCATTAAGTTATAAGAAAGAAAAAGAATAACTGAAACAATTGGATAAGAAATTGTACTTGTTTTTATATGAGGCTGTGGGTAGGGGGAGAATGAGATGGAAAGTTCAAAAGTTGTATTATGTATACCTGGTTTATGGAAGAATAGAAGTGAACTTATTGAAGCGATTGTAAGAAAAAGCGAGGGATATATGTTCGCTGGGAATTATATTAGTAAACTAGGGGATCCGAGTATGTTTTTTGAAGTTGATATATATGAGCATGATGAACGAGTAGCAGAAGCTTTTGAAATTGCTGGATACAATTCATTTACTGAGGAAGACCTTGATTTTATTAGAAAACATTCTTTAACTCTGTATTTAATTGGGGATGGAGGTTCGATTGAAAAGATAAGAAAGTTAGTTGATGCTGCAAATGCACTTGTAAAATCTGGAGGACTTGGCGTGAAGGTTGAATCTTCAGGTACTGCAAATACAATTGAAAACTGGAATCGTATGTATCATACAGATGATGCGGTAGAATTATTTCAAGCTTTTGTGACAGTGATTGAAGAAGATGATTTTTACTATACATGTGGTATGCATTGCTTTGGGCTCCCGGATGTAATTACTTTTAAAGATCAAATAACGCCGCAATATGCTCAAGAATTAATGAACGTTTTTTGTTTGTATAATCTCATTGAAAAGCCTAGCCTAACGGATTATTCTACATTCAGCCTAGATGAAAATAATCCTCATTTTATATTGCAACATACGGAGTGTAGACATTTTGCAGAAGATGAACTGTTTTATAATCAGTATGGAATTTGGGCTTTAGTAAAAAAAGAGTAGTATAAAATGATTACGTATATTGCAGATAAATGAGTACAGGAGAACGTAAATGGAAAAGTTTATTAAAAATATCGGGGATAAAACTTTCATTACTCAGGCAGAAGAGTATTTAGCGGTGCAGGTAGAGGGGTTATTTCATTTTCTATCTGAGGTAGAAAATGATCGATTAATAGATGGGTTTTCTATGCAAGTTGGGTGGTCGATTTACTTTCTTGATCAAAGGGAAGATGGATATCATATTATTGTACATGATTATACAAAGAATCCATTTGAAGATATGACGGATGATTTAACAATTTCTTTATGGATTCTATTGAAACAAGTTCGTTGTGTAAAGCAATTAAAAGTTGAAGGGGAATTGCTGCGTTTTTGTGACAAAATTGTCGCTGCAAAAAATGTATTGCAGTTAGATGATATTTACTTAGAGAGAACAAAAAATTGTGAAACAGGTGACTCCGGTTGGTATATAGGCCCTGTTAATGATGAGGACAATACAGAAGAGTTAGAAGCGTTTTATGCATATGAACTTTTAAAGTTGAGGCCTTCTATTGTTCAAGTTTTAACATTGCCTGCTGAATACCTTGTAGTATTTGAAAAAGATCAAATAAAAGCAATTTTAGATGAAAATGATATTAATATTTGGGATGAAGTTGTCGATGTGTAATCTAGTATAGAAAATGGAAGCTATCATGTTACTACTCTTGGTACAGGGCGAATAGACGATAAAATATTAACTTTAAAACTACATTAGGATTTAGAAGACTCGTACACTTGTAAGAGTCTTTTTATTTATTATTGTACGAAATCATAATGAAAATCTTTAAGTAGAAATAACTTTATTATAAAACGACAGCATACCATAATTGAATTATGGAATGTTATAATTTAGGAGAATATGGTTTCATGATCTTACCATTTAAGTAAGAATTCAAATAGAGAGGTGAGTAGATGATGATTTCGTAAACGATCCAAATAATTTAGTAGTATGTGATTTTAATACAGTAGCCTAAATTGAACCAGTAATAGTAATATTGCTAAAGTTGAATTGTATTATCGTAGAGCAAAAGCTTTCATTTCATTTTAAGTGAGGTGGGGATTAATGATTTTAGATTTAAAAGGTGAATCCCAAATGGACCCTATTGTAGGTATGCTTTATTCTGTTGTAGATGGTAATTATAAGCGGTTAATATCCATTGTTGCAGGTATGTCACAGGAAGAATTAGATTATAAGGGGCCAAATCAGAAATATAACAGTACAGCACAATTAATAAGGCATTTGACATATGTAGATCTTAATTGGGCTTTTAGGATTAAAGGTGAGCTAGTACCAAAGCTTTTTGAAGATAAGTACGGACCTATGTTGGATAAAAATAATGAAATTCCATTGATTTATGGGGTTTCATTGGAAAGAATTCTATCGGATTATGATGAGGTATTCAACATGTTTAAATCTATTTGCTTACAGTTAACTGACAAACAATTGAATAAACTAGTTAATTATGAAAATGGAGAAACAGCAACTATCCGATGGGGCATTTGGCATATAGCAGATCATAATAGATATCATCAGGCTCACATTAATCAACTTCGCAAATGGTATAAAGAGGAGAAAGAGGGAATGATTAAGGAGCAAGTTTACTAAAATGCCATTAATTAGAAGGGAAAAGAAGCATACAACATACAATATGTCATGTTTGAAAAAGTAAATCTAGCACTATTTTCATACATTGAGGAATTTTATAACCGTAAGCGAATCCTTAGTAGCATTGGTTATAAAATTCCCCAAGCAATAGAAGTAGGTTAGATTTAACTATTTTGTGTCCGGAAAATTGGCTTAAAGGCAGTTTTCAACACTCATGTTACTTAAAAGTTAGACATACGCATGCAACAATTGATTATTGGTTCCACGTGCAAAACAATCGATGTAATCATATGTCCGAGAAACAGCTGCTGGGCTAGAGGCAATAATGGGACCACCAATTTCTTGCCACTCGGGCCACCATTGCCCATCCCAATGCCTAGTCCGTAATTTATTATCGCCTCCGCGCCCAAAAACATATAGTGAATCTCGTCCCCAGGACGAGATTGCGGGTGCACCGATGATAAAACCTCCAAGATCTTTTCAATCACTCCACCCATAACGATCAAAAGATTTATGATACACATGACCATCCATTCCACGTACAACACAGTCGATTAAATTTTCTGCCCGAGAAACAGCTGCTGGACCGGCGGAAAGGGTACCACCAAGATCTTCCCAGTCGCTCCAACTTGAACCATTCCTATACTTATGCCACAAATGATTATCGGTTCCGCGCCCAAAAACTTCTAGGTTGTTCATATGCTTGGACGTGACCGCAGGTGCATCAATGATAACTCCACCAAGGTCTTCCCATTGCCAGGTGACTCGCTGACTACTATTTCTGTAGTTCGATTTGGTTAGATAATATGGATATGATGCTGTTGGTTCAAAGAAATTTTGTCTTTTCAACGTTCATCACTTTTAATATCAAAATAGCTTGAAGGATTCATTTTGTTTATTGGTGGGCCCGCCCTGTCAATAAACAAAAAATAATTATAACATTAAAAAACATAATTAAATTATCGTTAACTATATTTCGGATATGTGCTACATTTAAGAAAAGAAAAAGTAGGAAAGGACTTATATCCATGAACCGAATTGCTATCGTGGCAGCATGGGAACCAGAGCTTACGTATTTACATAAATATTATCCAAGCTATCGGAAAGAAAAACGAGCAGCTTGGGAATTTCATTTTCATAATCTGAACGGCATTGAATTGATTTCTGTCATTACTGGAGTCGGGAAAGTACAATGTGCAAGCTGTGTTCAGCTTTTGATTAGTGAATTTCAACCTGAGCAGCTATTTATGACCGGAATTTGCGGCAGTTTATCAAACAAGGTGAAAAATGGTGATATTATTGTCGCTACTAAAGTGATGCAACATGATGTTACAGGAGCAGGAACGGGGATGGATCCGTTTGATTTGTATACAGGCAGAGCAGCAAGTATTCAACCTTCTAAACAATTGATAAAAGAAATGAAAAAGTTGCAATTAGTTTACAACTCTCATTATGGGACATTCGTTTCGGGTGACCAGCGTATTCGTAGTTCAGAAACGAGGGAACTACTTCAAACAGTATACGGAGCCCTTGCGGTCGATCAAGAAATTGCTGCATTTTCTTACGTTTGTTATGTGAATGAAAAACCATTTCTTTGCTTAAAAGCTGCTTCAGATCAAGCAAATGATAAAACAGTAGAAGAACAAAAAGTGTTCAAAATGTTAGCTTGTGAGAAGGCATGCGAATATATAGTTGCATTTTTACTGCATGTTACAAAAGAAATGAAAGTGTAGGGATTACACTTATAGTATTCCAACTATTTGTTAATAAGTTTTTTAGAAAAGTCATTTTGGGTGATGAAGATGAAAAATAGTATAAATTTTGTTGGTATAATTATAGTTTTTTTAATTATTTTCATGATTGTTTTAACATGGAAAATAGATACAAATAGTGAATTAACAAGATCTACAATGAAAACAAGTAATAGTGCAGTTTCTAAAGGGATAGATGGTTATATTTTACTTAAGGGAGATACCGTTTATTTCATTGAAGAGAAACATATAAAAGATGCTTACGATAGAAAACATTTGGAAGAACGATTAAAAAGAAAAATTCCCGCTGACGCTATTTTACACTTTAATAATGCAAGTATAGAAAAGGGATTACAAACAGGTGATAAAGTGGAAATATGGTATAGTGAAATACTTGAATCTTATCCTGCGAAGATACAGGTTACAAAGATAGAAAAGATTCAGGATTAAGAGATGGAGGATTGCATAGTGGGGAAGAGTTTATCAGAAATGTCACTTGAGGAATTGTGGGAACTATTTCCGATTATACTGAAGAAACATAATCCAATATGGAAAGATTGGTATTTACAAGAAGAAAAATTGCTTAGCGCTATAATTGGTAATCAATATATCGAACGAATAAATCATATAGGGAGTACTTCTGTTAACGGATTATTAGCAAAGCCAACGATAGATATTTTGCTTGAAATAACAGAAGACTGCGATTTGAAATTTTTAGTTAGTATGTTGGGGAAAAACGGATATATTATGGAAAAGCAATCACAAAAGCCAGCACCTCATATGATGTTTATGAAAGGTTATAACGAAAATGGATTTGCTGAAAAAGTATTTCATATTCATGTTCGGTATATAGGTAATTGGAATGAATTGTATTTTAGAGATTATTTACAACTACATAAAGATGTTGCCAAAGAATATGGTAACTTGAAAATGAGCTTAATAGATAAATATAAACATAACAGAGACGGATATACGGAAGCAAAAACAGAGTTTGTTAACAAATATACTGAAATTGCAAAAACGGAATTTAAAAATAAATATAATCCGAGCTAATGAACATTTTGTTTCAAATCAAGTTTTTTGATAAGTCTTTGATTACCTGATGAAGAATTCATTAAGTTACTGATTGTGACTTTTTGTTCACTTTTATTTCAAAGCTACAGTTACAAAAAGTGTATAATTTAAGAACAAACCAAATAGAAGTAATGGTTTTTTCACAGAATAAAGATGAAAAATAAAAAATTAATTTTAAAAAAGAATGAGGAATATATGCAACTAATCCAATGTACAAAAAAATTAGCTGATGAAATGAAAATAAAAGTACAGAAAGTAGATGCTGCTGATTTCAACCCACTATATTGTTGGCATGCGAATCTTTTTAAGATTGGCCGAAAAAAATGTGTAATGATTATGAATAATGCTACAAGATATCACTTTGTTATTTACGGGGTATTAAAGAAAGACTTGCAAAACTTAGATCTTTTATTTAAGAAGAATTTAACAACAATCTTATTATTAGATGGAATCGAACCTGAGATAATTGAACAATACTTAAATCAAGATTCAACTGTACAATATGCTGCAACAAATAATCGCAGTATTATTTCACAAATAAATGAGTCTATTTTCGCTGTAGATCATTATTTTTATCATGAATTAGTAGAAAAAAAGGAAGAGTTTATAGATTTAGCGGCAATGAATCAATGGCTGAACGATCAAATTATGCTGAAGTTACCGAAGTATCCAGTTGAAATGATGAGAGAGGCACTTGTAGTAAGATAGAAGTTATCCTATAAATTTGCAATACATTCAAAGAAGAGTTTACAGTATATCCACTGAAAAAATTGATTATTTTCACAAAATAGTTAGGCCTTTCCTAACCACGAACTATTGTTTGAATCTTTTCAAAAATAATACATTAGTCTTTTTGAAAAGAAATGCATTATAATGGATAAGACAGATTCTAGGTAAAGAGGTTATGGAAATGGACAAAGTATACAACGATTTATTGAATATATTAGATAATACTAAAATTAAAAAAGACGAACCGTTAAAAAAGTACACTTTCACTAAAACGGGTGGAAATGCGGATTATTTTGTTTTGCCTACTACGTATGAAGAGGTACAAGAAGTAATAAAATATGCAAGTCAAAATAATATCGATTTTACTATTTTAGGTAATGGTTCAAACTTAATTATTAAAGACGGCGGCATTAGAGGGATTGTACTGAATTTAACTAAATTAACTAATATCGCATTGAAAGATAATAAGATCATTGTTCAAAGCGGAGCAACTATTATTGATACTTCTAGATTTGCATTGGAAAATCATCTAACTGGTTTAGAATTTGCTTGTGGCATTCCAGGAACAGTTGGCGGAGCAGTATATATGAATGCAGGAGCATATGGTGGCGAAGTATCACATGTGATTGAAAGTGTATTAGTGTTAACTAGAAATGGCGAAATTCTGAATTTAACTAAAAATGACTTAGAATTAGAATACAGAAACAGTTCTATTTCTAGAGAAGGATATCTTGTGTTAGAAGCAACATTTGCTTTACAAGAAGGTGAATACAATATAATCAAAGAAAAGATGGATGAATTGACATTTTTGCGTGAATCAAAACAACCATTAGAATATCCTTCTTGTGGCAGTGTATTTAAACGTCCTCCAGGAATGTTTGCTGGTAAGTTAATACAAGATAGTGGATTGCAAGGAAAACAAATAGGTGGTGCCCAAGTATCTACTAAGCATGCTGGATTTATGGTGAATGTAGATGAAGCTACAGCAAGTGATTATGTAAACCTTATCCGATATGTGCAGGAAACGGTAAAATCTAAATTTAACGTAGAATTAGAAACTGAAGTTAAGATTATTGGAGAAGATTTAAAATCTAATTAGTAAACGTCTCTAGAAATGTTTTGGTAACTCGTGATAAAAAAGGCTAATTATGTACGAATAATAACGTAATTAAAAAATAATAAAATTATTTAACAAATAAAATAGTTATTTAAAAAGATGATATGAAATTGGATATTCATATCATCTTTTTATGTTGTCTAGTATACTGAATGTAAGGTTTTTGATTTTTTGTATTTTTCTACAATTTATTACGAAATAAGAGTGTATAATACATTCTCAAATGATAGAATTATTAACATACTGTAAAATGAAAGAGGTAAAAATAATGGAGACTTGTGCAGATGTTTTAATTGTTATCGATTTACAAAATGGTGTATGTTACAGTGGAGATCATTTATTTGATTTACAAAATTTACTCACTAAAGTAAATAATAGAATTACTTTATATAGAAAATTACATAAACCGATTATTTTTGTTCAACATTGTGATGAAGAATTAGTACCTGAAGAAGAACCATGGGCTATTAATGCCAATCTAGATGTTCAAGAGCTAGATTTTTTTGTAAGGAAGATACATGCAAATTCTTTTTACAAAACGAACTTAAAAAATCTTTTAGACCAATTAGCTGTACAGCGTATTGAATTTTGCGGTGCCCAAACAGAATACTGTATGGATGCTACAATTAAATTTGCTCATGGATTGGGATACGAAAATTTCATGGTACAGAAAGCAACTTCTACTTTGAATAATCCATTTATGTCTGCAAAAGAGACGATTGATTTTTATGAAAATATATGGAACCATAGATTTTTAAAATTGATAGGAGATGAATCTTAGAATGAACGATTGTATAAAGTGAAACTTTAATCAGTGGGGGTTTTCTTCATCCCCCACTGATTATTAGTTGAACCAATCGGGCTTTTACGGGCAGTTTATCTCCCACCTAACTTCTGAACGAGCCGCTAGAGCTGGACAATGCTTTCGCCGAACTTTGAGGGGGGAGTATTACTGCCCGTTAATGCGGGATAAAAATCGTAAAACGAGGATTCATCAGTGAAAATTAAACATCTTTATTCTTTTTATACACAAATTATTAATTAAAGAAGTACGTAAGAAATAGGAACAAATTAACTTAGGGTACTTGCTTATCTTGAGTGGTACATTAGTTACGATTTTATCGAATTTTGCTTTAAGAAGTGAGATATTACATTGTCAAGTTGGCAAAATGAAAAGTGTGCAACAAGAAGAGAGATACGAATGTATGTCTCTTTTCTTTATATACAATAGAGTATTTAAAACAAAAAGGGGATTGATTTGTTACATGCAAAAGCAAAATAAAATTGCAGTAATTGGTGGAGCTGGGAAAGCAGGCCGATACGTTGTGGAAAAAGCTTTAGAAGCAGGTTATCAAGTTCGAGTTCTGACAAGAAATCCAAAACAATTTAAGGCGTTTTATAAACATGTTGAAATTATAAAAGGTGATGTGAGAGATGTAGAAGTGATTCGAACTTTATTTAATGGTTGCCATACAGTAATTAGTACTCTAGGTAAACCGAAGAAAGAGTCATTCATTTTTAGCAGTGCAACCAATAATATTCTTACTGTAATGAATGAGTTACATATTTTAAGATATATTGTGGTCTCTGGTGGATCAGTCGATGTACCAGGAGATAAAAAGAGTTTTCTAAATAAAATGGGAGCAAGGATGTTTCGAATTCTTTTTCCAAATATGATGAAAGACAAGTATAAAGAGTTAAATCTGTTGTTAGAAAGTAACCTTGATTGGACATTTGTCCGTTTACCATTTGTAGTGGAAGGAGTAGCCACTGGTAGCATAAAAGAGAGTTTAAGAGATATTCCTGGTTTGAAGATTTATAATAGTGATATTGCTGATTTTCTTATTAAGCAAATTGCTAGTCCTTTATATATAAGAAAATGTCCTTTTATTGCGAATTAATGTGAACTGTATATTTTTGTATCTTCTTATATCCTTTTATTGTAAAATTTTATTAAGGATGGGAGGAATATATATGAAATTTGAAGATAATAGAGAACTAGGCATTCGGTTAGGTGCATTACTAGTGACAGAAGATCATAGATATTTGGTGATTAAGAAAAATGATCATTATTCTCTGCTTAATGTGGAAACGATGGAGTGCAGCATATTAGAAGTCGCTTTAGAGTATATTGAAGAAGTGATGGCAGAGGATTTGCAGGAAACAGTGAAGCATATTATTCCTGCTGAGCATTTGAAACTTGTTGCGAACAATATCGTATGAAAGGGTGTCTTACACATGGTTAATACTGAATATTTCGTTATTGGAGATTTGGAAACGCTACAAAAACAATTTGAAGATTTATTACAAACAGAGATTCAATGTAGCGGGGAACTTGAAGAGTGGTTGAAGCGACAGTCGCGGCTTTTAGATGAAGTAGAAGAACAACTTAAACAACATTATATTCAATTTCAGTGTAACACTGATAACAAGCAAGCAAAAGAAGCTTTTGACTTTGATCAAAAGCATGTGCAGCCATTAGTGAAACGCTACAAAAGTTTACTAAACAATAAATACTATGAATCTCCATTCCGTATGGAGCTAGATCCTGAATTTTTTAGTTTGTTGAATAAAAAAATAGAAAATACGATTAGTTTGTTCAGTGAAAAAAATATAGTTTTAGAAATTGAAGAGGATGAGTTAGTGACGAAGTATTTTGAGATTACAGGTAACTTAACTGTAATGTGGGAAGGTAAAGAAAAGTCATTAAGCGACATGCGGGTGTATGTTCAAAATCCTGATCGTACGGTTAGAAAAAATGCAATGACTCTTATTCATGAAAGTATGTTATCCGTTGAAGATGATCTTCAAATCATAATGGATAAGTTAATTGTACTACGGCATCAAAAAGCTCAAAACGTTGGTTTGCAAAATTATCGCGATTATATGTTTAAAAAATATGAACGGTTTGATTATACGGCAGCGGATTGTCTTGAGTTAACAGAAGCAATGCGTCAATATGTTGTTCCGTTACAGAAGAAGCTTCAAGAAAAACAACAAAAAATATTGGGATTACATACTTTTAGACCTTGGGATATTAGAGCAGTTCCAATAAACGAGGAACCTTTACAACCAGTACAAAATGTAAACGAGTTAGTAAAAGGGTGTTTTCATATTTTAGAAAATGTTGATTCTCATTTTTCGGCATTACTACATGAAATGAAAGAAAAAAATCTCTTAGATTTAGAAAGTCGTAAAGGAAAAGCCCCAGGAGGTTTTTGTGAATCCTTACCTGCTTCAAAACAATCGTTTATTTTCATGAATTGTTGTAACACACAAGATGATGTCGTGGTACTGTTACATGAAATGGGTCATTGTATTCATCATGAACTTATGAAAGACATTGAACTAGAGCCATATCGAAATGTCCCAATGGAATCAGCAGAATTAGCCAGTACAACAATGGAACTCCTAACGATGGATTATTGGAATACATTTTACCCAGATCAAGAAGATTTCAAAAGAGCAAAGCGTGAGCAACTCCGATTGATGATACAATACTTACCTATAATTACTGTAGTCGATCAATTCCAGCATTGGATGTACGAAAATCCAAACCATACACATGCGGAAAGAAGAAGGAAATTCAAAGAACTAGCAAGAACATATGACTCTAACCTTGTGAATTGGGAAGGGTATGAAAATTGGCTAGAGACAAATTGGTTGTCTATTTTACATATTTTTGAGGTTCCATTCTACTACATTGAGTATGCAATTGCACAAATAGGCGCTCTGCAAATGTACAAGCAATATAAAGAAAATCCAAAACAAACTTTCATTCATTATAAAGAAGCGCTATCTTTAGGTAGTACAAAATCAGTAAAAGAAGTATATGAAGCGGCAGGTATTCGTTTTGACTTTTCGGCGCAAACAATTAAAGAGTTGATGGAGTTTGTGAAGAAAGAGTTGGAGTTACTTGAGGAAGAGGAATAAGGTGCAAGGGATTTGGACAAGTAGTTACGGGGGAAATGGTGTATTCAATAAGGAGGACATACTGTGACTACCAACTTAATAAAAAAGAAAAGTGGGAAAAGGCATTACAAATATTTCTTTTTGGTAGCCTATTATTTGTTGGCCTTATTGGATATGGGGTATATTGGGCGTTTTTTGATATGAATAGATTGCCAACTGGGGATTATCTTACAGAAAAAACATCTCCAGATGGAAACTACACTTTAAAAACTTACCTTACAAATGGGGGAGCCACGACTTCATTTGCTATAAGAGGCGAATTAGTATTTAACAACAGAAAAAATAAAGCGAAAAATATCTATTGGAACTATCGTGAGGAGACTGCAGATATTGAATGGATAGATAACGATACTGTAATTATTAACGGAAAAACCCTACATGTCCCTAATGAAAAATTTGATTTCAGAAATCAATAGTTAGATAGCTATTTTACTAGAACTAACTAATTCTATATACATATAAGTTAAAAAATGGCATAAAATCCCCTTTCTTATTAAAGGAAGGGGAGAGCATTTGGCCGTGTTTAGAAGCGGTCAGGGGCTATTCCATCACATGCGAAGTTGAAAATAAAAGGGGGATGCGAGTACAGGTTATGTTGTATTCTGCATAGCAGCGACTTATATGACGGAAAATTAATATAGATTTATATAATTGAGACCTCTTACTTGAGGTCTTTTTTATGAACTTCTTAACAAGTCAATTGTAATATGATTGGATTTTTAACACTTTAAAAATGCATTGTCTCTACCTTTTCATCAAATGTTTTATTGTTTCCTTATTCAAGCTAATAGAACCAATATAGGCAAGTTCCTATCCTTTGAAAAAGTTCCATCTAGCTCTTTAAGTGACTGTGAAATATATTATCGCGCTGCATATGATATTTCTCTTTTCTCCACTTGAAAAAGATCTTCATTGTATTAGAGGCTTTCTTATACTCTTTTTAAGGTTAGGGAAGTGTTAGCAATACCATATTTTGATGTGGAATAAAATATTAACAGAGGCTGACACATTCATCATAACACTGTTAATAATGTGATTTTTTT
Source organism: Bacillus sp. UNC322MFChir4.1 (assembly GCF_000746135.1). NCBI lineage: Bacteria > Bacillati > Bacillota > Bacilli > Caryophanales > Bacillaceae > Bacillus > Bacillus sp. UNC322MFChir4.1. Next base: position 165,589 of record NZ_JQKQ01000013.1, on the reverse strand, counting down.
CTAAAAATTAAATAGAAAACAACGAATATTCTGCGTTTTATTTCTAAAAATTAATAATATTTACAAAATTACAAAAACAACTTACATTTTAGTTGTACCAAAAAATCCAAGCTAAGAGGAGATGGTTGTATGTTCAAGAAGTTAGTAGTAGGAGCACTAGCAGCTGGTTTTGCATTAACTGGAGGGTTGGGAACGATATCAGCAAGTGCGGAAAAAGATAATACGATTAAATCTTTCGACTATGTAACTGTAGATGAAAAGAATGTAGATTCCGTGGCTAAATTGAATAATAAGTTCAACGAAGACATAAAAGTAACTATGGTTCTGCCTAAACAGAATAAAAATGGAGATTGGCTAGCATATGGGTTTACGAGCAGAGAAACATTGGAAGCTTTCATCGAAAAAGATAAACAAAGACTTAAAAATCAAATAAACCCTCTAGGTAGCGGCCCTGGAAGTACCGATTTCTATGAGCATGCAAATAAAGGTGGACAATATATTTATTGGAGTTCTGGCTTTAAAAACTTACCTTCTAGCTGGAATGACAGAATTTCTTCCATAAGTACGGCATCACCTTCTGCAAGTTATTCGACTACGCTATGGGAGCATACTTCAACTCAAGGGTATGGCAAAGGAGTCTTATTTAGACACTCCGATTGGTATGGTAAAACTGCAAATCTAGCTGCGGATTGGAACGATATAACTTCAGCAATTGAAATCAAGTAAGAGATTTCAATTGATCAGGTGAATAAGTTTCAGAATCACTATTCTCTCATCGATTTAGAAGAAATGAGAGAATAGTGATTTTTTTGTACAATAACAAACTACCTGGTAAAGGCCTGCGCTAAATTTTTTTGTTTCTTCTGGAACATTTTTTCTAAGCATTCAATTGGAATTTCCTTAATGTTGTAAATCCACAGTTTCTAGATAGTGACTCTAATAAAAAAATAAAATAGCTTCTCAGAAAACTTTTTACAAGTAAGCATTTAATAGGAAGTATATAGTAATCACATAATTATATTATGTGAACTTCATTCAGAATGAAAAGAGATATAAGTTTTAACTAACAATAAGAATCATAAGATTAATTGCTTGGAAATAATTAGCCTTTATCTTATTATAGTATTAAAAATATTGAGATTTTCGAGGTGGATAATTATGGAGTGCTTAATAGGGGATGTCAAAGTTCATTATGAAATTTATGGTTCTGGGAAACCGATAATCATGCTTCATGGTTTTACTCCTGATCATAGACTAATGTCAGGTTGTATGGAGCCTGTTTTTTCACAAAGAGAAGGTTGGAAACGAATTTATATCGATTTGCCGGGTATGGGAAAAACGGAGGGACACGCATCTATTCAAAACTCAGATGGAATGTTAGATCTTGTTTTAAAATTTATAGATACAATTATTCCAGATGAATCTTTTTTAATCGCAGGTGAATCGTACGGAGGTTACATAACTAGAGGTGTTATATCTAAAAGAAAGGAAAAAATAGATGGCGTTGCATTTATTTGTCCACTGATTATTCCGGATGCAAGTATGAGGCAGGTTCCACCGCATACGGTTATTTACCGAGATAATAAATTTTTATCTCAGTTAAATACGGAGGAACGTGAAAATTTCAGTTCGAAATTTGTTGTGCTTAACGAATATAATTGGCAGCGCTATCTTGAAGAGATTATTGCAGGTATTAAGTTAGCAGATGAGGCCTTTTTAACAAAAATATTGAAGCAATATGCTTTTTCGTTTGAGGTGGATAGCCAGATATCGCTGTATGAAAAACCAAGCCTTTTTTTATTGGGTAAACAGGATTCCGTAACAGGCTATAGAGACGCTTGGAATCTGCTTGATAAATATCCACGAGCCACTTTTGCAGTTTTAGATAAAGCAGGACATAACTTGCAGATCGAGCAAGATGCTTTATTTCATTCGCTAATAAATGAATGGTTAGATAGAGTAGAAGAAAAGTGATTATAGAAAGACTTATATATAAGTCCAACTTGACTTTCCAACAGACAATTCGTCGCCATGCAAAGCAAAAAGTAACCTGCTACTTTTTTTCTCTTTGTTTGAATATCGCATGTGGAAGAAAACGGAACTGACCGCTTCTACGCATAGCCAGACACTCTCTACCATATAAAAAGAAAAGGGTTTTATGTCAGGTTTTTAATTTGGATTTATATATAATTAAAGGATACGGGATATAACATATTATCCATGATTAATATGTTATATCCTGTTACTAAGATTTTAGTGCGTTTACTTGATAAAGAGGTATCATCGATGCGAATCTACGTAAACGTCAAATATTCCCCACCTACTATTTGTAAATAACCCATGAGATAATCTCCTTACATACTTTATATGGAGGTTTTTTTATGAAAAGACACCGATTAAAGAAAGAATGGGAAACTTATATTCAAGACTATAAAAACAGTGGATTATCAAAAGTTCCCTGGTGTCAAAAACAGAACCTACCGGTTCATCGGCTATATTACTGGCTGCAAAAATTATCGCCTGAAACGGAAGCGCAAAATGTAAATGAGCGTGTGAATTGGCTTTCTATGAATGTCCCTGACGTAGAAGAAAACATACATGCTACGATTCGAATTCACATGCAAGAAGCAACCATTGAATTAGATACGCCTTTTACTCCGCAAGTGCGATCATGTATAGTGTGGTGGAAATCGCAAAAGAGAACAATCTAAGTCCCTATCATTATCTTCGTTATTTGTTTGAAACACTTCCCAACATCAATTTAAACAATAAAGAAGAAATTGATAAAGTCTTGCCGTGGTCAAAGGATTTACCATCTAGCTGTAGAGTGCCGAAAAAAAGTGAAGCAAACAAAAAATAACTCCAAAATCAACTTCTATTGTATATTTTGGAGTTACTTGACGTTTACTTATTAACTGCAAGTATAGGAACGAAAATTGGTGGTGATGTAAATTACATCGCAAGAGAAATGGTAACTGAATTTATTCGACCTGTTTTTACTGGAGATACCATTACATGCGAAATAACTCTTACAAATGTTGAACAAATGGAAGGTTTTAAAAAGGTAGAAATAAAGTCAGTATATCGCAATCAAAATGGGAAAGAAGTAATGCTAGGGTCAAGTTATGGAATCATTCGAGACTGAACATTTTAAAATTGAAAATATGTTAATAAAATTTGTTGACATAAAAAATGATTAGGTGCCATACTATATATAATTATAATGCGGGCTAGTAAAGCTAGCCTATTTTCATCACTATATAATTAACTCCCTAATTATGTGTACTAAAAGTAACTGCTTAACGATTTAAAAGAAGAAAGAAGGTACATACATGAGCAATATGAAAGATTCGGAAAAAACGGAAGATGTTTATGTTGTTCCGCCTGCTGTTTCCGATACTAAAGTAATAAATTACAATGATGCGGTTCCTACACTTATACAATCTAAGCGTCAAATTGATCGTTATAATTTAGATATTGACGCCCAAGCTGTTCTCGTTGCGGTTAGGCTAATGGCAGCAGGAACTAAGCTTGGACATGCTACGGAGATTCATTTCTCTAGATTTGGTTTATCAACAGGACGCTATCGTTTACTGGCAGACCTTGAAGATAACGAAGGAGAAGCGTTACCTTCGCAATTAGCTGAACATTTAGGTGTGACACGTGCTACAGTGACAGGTCTAATTGATACCCTTGAGCGAGATGGCCTCGTATCCCGTCGACCTAGCTCAAAAGATGGGCGTCAAAAATCGGTCATTTTAACGGAGCAAGGAGCGAAGAAGCTTCGTGAAATGGCTCCAGAGCATTTCGCAAGGCTAGAAGCTATGGTCGGCTTACTTAGTATCGAGGAGCGCAGTGTATTTCTTGACCTGCTTGGCCGAGTGACAGAAGGCATCTCAGCACTTACGGATGAACTAGACGAATAGAAGAAACTTATGAACAACAGCTAAAAAGGGCTAGTAAAGCTAGCCTATTTTCATTCTCATATGGTTAGGTTCCTAATTATATGATATGAATAGATTGCTAAATGATTTCAAAAAAGAAAGGAGGTGAATATATGAGGGACATGAAATATCTGGATAAAACAGAAGGTGTATATGCTATTACGAATGTGGATTCCAATGTAAAGCCTTTTGTATTGTGGCGTGAAGTGTTGATGGCTTATGTTGCCCCTGCCATCATGGCAGGGATTGGGGGATTGATCACTGCCGACAAGGGTCTACAGATTGGGGCACTAACAACGATTGGAGGAACATCAGCCATAGTAGCCTGGATGTTTGGCCTTTGGTTACGAAGCCGAGGGATTCATAATCGCTGGATTATCGGTGCAAATCACTTAGTTGTTGTGGGGATTTTTACTTTGATAGGGACTATGTTTGGACTGTTCGCTGCGTGGTCGGCATCTTGTTTACTAGGGCCGTTTAATCATTTTATTTGGTTCGATCGGGTATGGATTGATTTTCCGCTATCTGCAATGATTGCGAGCACAATCATAACATGGCGATGGCGTCTTAATGTTAAAAAAATTTTTGTATTCAAAGGAGAGGATAGAAAATGATTGTCATTATTGGGGCATCGGGTACAATTGGTAGAGCACTTTTGAAACGTTTAGTTAATTTTGGTGTTCCTGTTCGAGCGCTGAGCAGGGATCCTGAGAAGGTATTTATGCAGATTGGCGATTTAGACCAGTCACTTATTGAAATCGTATCGGCTGATGCAACTGATCCTGAATCGCTGCGCCGTGCGTTTACAGGAGCAAGCCAGCTCTTCCTTGCGATGTCCAACAGTCCAAGACAAATTGAATTAGAGACTTCTATTATTCATATTGCCACGGAAGTCGGAATAGAGCACATCGTAAAGATATCCAGTCCAGTTTTTGACCGAAATGCTCCAGTGGCAGTAGCAGGTTGGCATCATGAAATTGAGAGAATTTTGTTCGAATCGGGTATTAAGCATACGGTGTTACGCCCGTATGCGTTTATGCAGAACTTACTGCGCTTCGCACCGACAATTATAGCCCAGAATGTTTTCTATGGTTCCATGGATGATATCGCATGTAACTTCATTGATTGCCGAGATATTGCAGATGTTGCTGCCGAAGCTTTGACTAACAGTAGGGTAACTGGCAAAGTATACACACTTACCGGTTCTGAGATATTCAGCTATCCACAGATTGCAAGTAAACTATCCGTTCTGCTGGGGAGGCCAATTCGCTATATCAACATGGATTCTCAAGTATTACGACGCAATCTAATCGAACATGAACATATGCCTCCTTGGCTCGCAAATCATATTGTGGAAATTCAGGCTATGTCGGTGGCGCTACCGGAAAAACCTATGGACACTGTGAAGCATTTGCTTGGTAGAGAGCCCCGCACGCTAGACGATTTTCTGTGTGAGTATGTAGAAAACTTCCGGTAATGGCGGAGTTTACCGAACCAAATAAAGAATTTTTTCTGAAAAGTTGTCGATGGCATTCAACCTTTTGGAATAATGAAAAAATAACACTGGTTATAACAGTATTATAGTCGGAATAATCTTTTAAACCTGCATTTTATCAACACGAAGAATTCTATACCCAAAAAAGGGTACGCCTTACAAATTCTATTGTACTAGAAAAAGTGAATGATTTCATGCATTATTATAATTACATGCGACCGTTTAAAAAATTAAACTACCTGTCCCCGATTGAGTATCGGGAACAGGTAGCATAGGTGTTTTATTCCTGTCTCACATCAGTGGTCCAGTTCATCGTAGACACCTCTTATATGTCGTGACAACTACTACGTTAAAACTTACGAGTTTGTACGAGTTCATTAATTTAATATACAATCCATGTGTTTATATTCGTCGCCCCGTAAAATGTCATTTCGCCTAAGCTCGTACTTCGTTTTCTATTCTATTATAATTGTATCTATTATCTTTCTTGATTAATTATCTTTTATATGTTAATTACCTTATTCTGATTAGTTATTATCATTTGTATATGAATATTCCGACTCCATTTTAGACCAATCTTCAATATTGCTTCCATCCTTAGTTAATTCAGCAATTAATTTTTTATCTCCGAATTTATCGCCTGTTATAATTTCCTCAGAATTATTCAATACATCATCTTTCACCAATGATTCTTTATATTTTTAATACAAATATGAGTCAGATGCAGAACCTTCTTCAACATTTCTAGCTTTCCCTACCCCCTTAGTTTCACTCTTAACAGCATCGACATTCCCGTTCACGAATCTACAACGTTAAGGATAATACGTTCCATTCTTACTTTCATTTCATCTAGTGAACTAGGATAACCTAAATCTGGCATTAAATCTGTAAATTGTTTGATGTCATCAGAATTATATTTTCTTATCTTATCTCCACTAAAGATCCCCTCCACATTTTTTCTCTAATTGTATCATTTTCAATAATTACAGGACCTTTAATCCACAAATAAAGGTTTGCTTACACAATGTTTTATTTGTGTTTTTGAGATAAAGCCACGGTTTGTATAAAAGATGCGACGTATGTGAAAATATTGTGATACTTTTTCCTTAGGTATTTATTTTTTAAAGGAACATGGCAACTATTTCCAAAAAGCAGTAATCTTTTTGTTGGATGTTAATGGGAAATTTTATAGATAATGTAACCTATTTTTGTTTCAACTATGTTAAAGTAAAGAGGGAGAAAATCCTATGAATAAAGGTAATAAATTACTTTAACCAAGACTAATAAATACATTAAGAAGGAAGGGGCATATGAAAAGTATAATAAAATTAATAAAATTTGTCGGATTAATTGTTTTAACAGTATTAATCATAGCACTTTTTTTCCCAACATGGACTTCACATATAAAAGGTAATAACAGTATAAGTGTATTAGAACAAGTAGAGATAAATGGAAGTAGTCATGAAATTATGATACGTGGCAAAGTTAAGGATAATCCAGTTATTATTTTTGTACATGGAGGACCTGGATGTTCAGAAATACCGTATGCCGATAAGTACCAAGACTTATTGGAAAACAATTTTACGGTTGTAAATTACGATCAAAGAGCATCTGGAAAATCATATCACTTTTTTGAGGACTATTCTAATCTTTCAGCAGACTTACTGGTGAAGGACTTATTGGCCATGACGGATTATATATCGGAACGATTTGGAAAAGAAAAGGTAATTTTAATTGGTCATTCTTATGGTACATATATTGGAATGCAAGCTGCTTATAAAGCTCCTGAAAAATTTGAAGCATATATTGGTATTGGACAAATGAGTGATACCGTAGAAAGCGAGATTGACAGTTTGAACTACACCATTAATCAGGCTCAAAATAATGGTAATACGGATGATGTTTTATATTTACAAGGGTTAACTGAAAAAATCAAAAATGGCGATACATTTACCCCGCGAAATTATGTTAACAAATATGGTGGGGGTTCAAGGCTTATTGACAATCCTGATGGTAATAACATAGGTATGTTGTTTAGTAATGAGTATAACTTATTAGATGTAATTCGTTATAACTATGGAGTATCCTATTCGCAAAACAGTTTGTTAAAGGAAGTTTTAAATAAACCATTACCTACATTAGTAACAAAACTTGAAATACCGTGCTATTTTATCATGGGTAAATATGATTATATGACTTCCTCTAATGCAGCAAAAAAATATTTGGATATAGTTGAAGCTGATAAAAAAGAATTTATTCCTTTTGAAAAATCAGCTCATTATCCACAATTTGAAGAGAAGGAAAAGTTTAATAAATGGATGTGCGATACATTTATTAAATAGATACACCTATTATTCTATATGATTATCAGCCAACAAGGACAGACGAACATCCAAATTTTAAATTTAATAAATAGATGAATAATGTATAAAGGAGCTCTACTCTCAATGGCAAGAAAATTATTAACACAAAGATTTCCTCTTTTAATTCCTATTAGAATCAGACAACGTAGGCTGTTTAAAAAAATAAGTGACGGTCTTGCAGGTCATAAGTTTTCAAAAACATTTGAGAAAAATCCATTACCTTACAGGATTTATAAACATAAATCTTTGCTTATTAGAAAATTAGGTGATACGGATATGCAGCTGCAATATAACAAAATTACCAATCTGAAGCTAGCAATCTCCAAAATAAATCAGGTTGTAATTAAACCGGGAGAAACATTTTCATTTTGGCATCTTGTTGGAAATGCCAGTGAAAAGGCTGGATATAAAGAAGGAATTATTTTAATGAATGGCGAAGCGATAAAGGGAATAGGTGGAGGCCTCTGTCAGTTAGGAAATCTTCTCTACTGGATGTTTCTTCATTCAGAGTTGGAAACAGTGGAAAGATATCGTCATAGTTTCGATCCATTCCCAGACTATGGACGTGTGATTCCATTTGGAACAGGTGCTACTTTGATGAATGGTATTATTGATCTTAAATTGAGAAACAATTCAAATATTACCTATCAAGTTAATCTACATCTTGACGAAGAATACATATACGGAGAAATTAGAGCATCCCAGTATCCTCCATATAAGTATTCTATTGTTGAAGAAGATCATCGTTTTGTAAAAAAAGCAGATGGGCAAGTATATAGGCAAAATAAAATTTATAAAAAAATAGTTGATCGTGTCACAGGTAATTTAGTTGGCAAAGAGCTAGTCATGGAAAATGATTGCTTAGTAAAATATGAAGTAGATGATCAGAAAATTGTGGGTTCTTTATAGATAACGTTTTTTACTCTTCTAAAGATATTTGAAAAAACTGGATAAGTAATTTTAAAATAAAAGCCTCTAAGGCAAAAAATATGATTGAAATGGACTTTTCATTTACTCAGCTACATATGTATCAACTTGAAGTACCTATGATAATAGGTGCTTTTTATTATGTAGAATTTACATAATAAATGTGGGTTTATTAAAATAAACATTCAAGGTTGGTGGACTAACTTACAATAATGAAATGTAAGGGAAATGAACTTCTACATTGAAACAAAAGGGTTAAACTAACATTATAAGAATCGACTAAAAGATAAGGAGTGAGCACATGGTTTGGTTAACATTAATACTCGCATATGGAATGTTTTTATTATATTGTGTTCGCACTCTGAAGAAATGGACGAGTCTTTGGTATTGTGACGAAACAAACGAAGACAATCTAGATAAAATATTTGCCCGTCAGTTCAGTAACTTCAACAAAAAGAGTGTTAATCCTTCTTGGATCAACACCCCAATACTAAGCTAATTTTTAACATCTTACATATTTACGTTTGAAACCAATCCGCCCTCTATCAATTTCTTTATGAATACTTTCGTAAGCATTTAGGAAACTGCTTTTTTTCTTGTCCCGTTTTACTTCTACTGTACCTATTTCCTTTGCGCTCTCGACTGCCTTTTCATGTAGCGGCAAATATGAAATCCCTACGGTGTATAGAAAATTATTTATAGCGGATTTCGTTCGTTCTGGCGAATCATGAATCGTATTTTTCACAATTTCAACCATATTGGAAATTTTGCTTTCGGAAAATTCATTGTCTAGGCGATTCCCTAAAAGCCAGCAGTAGCAACTCCAGCCGGCTGACGTTCTCAGCTCGTCACCGCTTGCAATCCATTTATCAGCAACGTCTTGTGCAAAATCTGATTCTGCTAAAGTTACTGCCACCACAAAATCAGACAGCATATAAAAATACGCCCCATCCATCCAACGATCAAAATCCGACTCACTCATAGCTTTTGGGTCTGCAATAATGCCTGCAAAGTACATTGCATCATAGTTACCTGTGGAATATAGTTCTTCAGCTAAACGTTGATTTATTTTTATTTTCTTTGCGATTGGTTTCATTGCACCTGTAGCTACGCCAAAAAGCGGCTCCTGCGCACCATTGGATATGTATATTTTTTTCGTTCCTTACCGAGGGCTTCAAGCTCCTGCATAACTGTTTCGAATTCCATAGTTTTGCACTTCCTTCCATACTTTAATTATAACTAAAAAAATAATAATTCACACATAAACTACTCCGTAATACTATATAGTAGTACTAAGTAATGCTAAGTAGATGCGAGGAGGAAATATGAAGGATTTAACTGAAATGCTTAAGGGAGTTCTTGAAGGAGTTGTACTTCAAAAGATTCAAACAGGTGAAACCTATGGGTATGAAATAACTAGGTATCTAAATGAGTTAGGTTTTGATGATATTGTGGAAGGAACTGTCTATACCATTCTTGTTCGAATAGAGAAAAAAGGACTCGTGAAGATTGAGAAGAAAAAATCTGAGCTTGGACCCGCGAGAAAATTCTACACACTAAATGCGAAAGGAGAACAAGAATTAAATGATTTTTGGCAACGCTGGTCATTTTTAGAAGAAAAAATGAATGAAATAAAGGAGCAAAAAAATGATTAAAAAAATGATTCAAGAAAAACGGGAATTTCGTGCATATCAAAAAAGAGTGAATGAATTACCTGGAGAATACAAAAAGGCTATGAAAGCAATTGAAAATTATATGTGGAACTTTGCTAAGGGATCAGGCATGTTGGAGCTATTAAAGAATATATTAGAGATGTTCGAGAATAGTGCCAGTGATGGATTAAGCGTACGAGATGTAGTAGGAAATGATATAGCAGAATTTGCAGACTCATTCCTAGCCGAGTTTCCAGAAGAAACATGGATTGACAAATTAAGAAAGAAATTAAGAGATTCTATTGAATAAAGGAGCGAGCCATGAATCCAACTGTGCTTGAAATCAAAAATGTAAAAAAGAGTTTTAAAGGGAATGAGGTTTTAAAAGATGTCAGTATCACTGTGAAGCAAGGCTCCATTTATGCCTTATTAGGGGCGAACGGTGCTGGGAAAAGTACCCTACTAAAAATTGTTACGGGGCTACTTAATAGTGATGGCGGCAAGGTGACCATTCATGATATTAATGTTGCTGACAATCCTATGGCGGTAAAAAAGTTATTTAGTTTTAGTTCACAGAATACCACAGTTGACGGTGTTCTTACTGGATATGAAAATCTTCATTTGATTGCAAAACTGCGACATGAACAAAATCCTAAAAAAGCTGTAGAAAGCCTGTTAGATAAGTTTGATCTGACTGAAGCCAAAGATAAAGCAGTTTCAACGTATTCAGGAGGAATGCGACGCCGCCTTGACTTAGCAATGAGTTTAGTTGGGAATCCAAAATTCATTTTTCTAGATGAACCTACCACAGGATTGGACCCTAAAAGCAGACAGGATCTTTGGGATACGATTAAAGAAATGAAGTCGCAAGGGAAAACAATTTTCTTAACGACCCAATATTTAGAGGAAGCAGATTATTTAGCCGATCAAATAGGTTTTTTACGTGAAGGTAAAATTGTTGCAGGAGGGCCCCCAGATGAAATGAAACGTATTGCTGGAGCAGATAAATTACTACTTGTATTTAATCGAAATCAAGACGCTGAGAAAGCTTTAAAACTTTTAGAATCATATTCTCCTGTAAAAAGAGTAGATTATGAGATTTCCATTGATTTAACAGAGGAGATAACAACAACTTTAAACGTATTAAATGCCCTCACAACTGAAAATATTGAACTCAAGACCTTCAAAATGATAACCTCAACCCTTGATGATGTATTTATTACCCTTACGAAAGGAAGAAAATAATGCAAATCATACAGAGTTTTGGAGATACATTAGCACTTGCCAATAGAATTATTAAACATAATATGCGAAGTATCGACACGCTTATTACCGTTATTGCTATGCCAGTTATGATGTTATTAGGAATAGTTTATATATTTGGAGGAGCCATCCAAATTCAAGGAGTGTCTCAAGAGGATTATATAAATTATGTGCTTCCTGGAATCTTATTAATGACGATTGCCAGCGGATCAGCTTATACTTCATTACGAATTAACTTAGATAAAACATCAGGGATGTTTGACAGATTTAAGTCAATGCCTATATCAAAATCATCCGTATTAGGTGGCCACGTTTTAGCTTCTGTTATCTTTATGTCAGTTTCTATAATTGCAGTTTTAATAGTAGGTTTTTTAGCTGGATTTAGAAGTAATGCGACATTTTCTGAATGGCTTCTTGTAGGATTTTTAATTATTCTTTTTTCTCTTACATTAACATGGCTTTCAGTACCTTTTGCGTTGGCCGCCGGAAGTATTGAAGGAGCCAGTTCCTTCTCTTACATCTTACTGATGATGCTTTTTGTCAGTTCTGCATTTGTGCCTGTCGATGGAATGCCAAAGTTAGTTCGTCTCTTCGCAGAAAATCAACCAATGACGCCAATTATTCAAGCAATAAGAAATCTACTTCAATCACATGCTGCTGGAAATGATTTATGGATTTCAATTGGTTGGATGGTACTAATCATAATAATTTCATATATTTTTGGAATGAAAGTTTATAAGAGAGTATAAGTAATTAATAATATGTATTTCAATTTTTGTGGATTTGAAATAAAGTCGTACCGGTTATAAAAAAGATGTACTGTTTTGAAATTATCAAGACATAAATTCAAAAAAACTTAAAATATAAGGGGTCCAGCATATTATTTATGCATAATATGTTTGGCCCCTTATTCTTTGATGATGATTTTGAAACTGAATTTGCATTGTATTTTTCTTTATTTGGATATAAGTAAATAAAGCCCCATAAATGTTCGTTTATGGGACCTATTAGATAGAATTCAACACTAAAAAAGTATCTAAAAACATGAAATATCAATATACTTTAAATTGAGTATTGGGGTCTGTGTAGCAATGGAACCAAATCACGCAACAAGTATTTACATTTTGTTGAATCTTCTCTTTGTTTATTTATGCGTTATTTTAGATAGTGTAACAAAGCTCTGTCATTGCAGCATTTACATCTTTTATAATGAGTAACATTTCCTCGTAGGGTGGGATAAATTCTTGACCAAATTCTATTGTAAAAGCATAAACTTTACTTTTATTTGAATCAATAATATGACGACTATAGGCGTAATCTTCCGAAGTTGCTGACGTTGCATATAGTTCTATTCCTTGTTGAACATTATAAGACTTACCACGTACAGCATGAAGAGCGTTATTCATTTGTGTGGCCAAATTGACTAAAGTATTTTGGTCTATACTAGATATATATTCTCGATACTCTGTATCGTTTGCTATTCCACGTTTTCCGTCAAAAATTGGATTATGGAAGTTTTGGTTCGGATCCGTTTCTTGATTATCATCGTCACCCTAAGGACATAATATCATTCCCCCATGACTATGGATATCCACATAATATTGAATATTAGGGTAAGTATCTAAGAGATACTTCACATTTTTTGTTTCAGGTTCCGAAAAAGGTACTGTGCCTTTATAAATCTCTTTTGCTGGATCATTCGATGTTCCGATTCCACTATTCCAGAGAAAATCAAAGTTCCGATTGATATCTACTCCTAAATTCTGACCACCTGTACTTGTATTTGGATTTCGATTTTTTCGCCACATTGTCTCTGCTGTCTGTGAATAATTTTTCCCATCTGGGTTTACATCAGGAAATACAAAAATGTCAAGTTTCTCCATAAAATTACGAATTTGGTCAAATGTATATGTTTTGTTCCCAAAGGTAAGTGGAGTGTGAGATTGATAAGCTGTAATTAACTGCCGTAAAAAGTTGATACATATATCGGAACCGCCCCATTCTCTGGCGTGCACACTACCTGTAAACAAAACTCCCGTTCTATTTGAATTGGTTCCAGCTTTTAAACATATAGCATGTGAAGTACGTCCTTCCCATGTTTGATTAGGAAGTTTAATCAAGGTTACTAAGTTTGGAAATTGGTTGGCTAGTTGTTTGAGTACAGTTTCTATCTCGTCTACTGTCATATAGCCTCCACGAACTGTTTCCGCTTCTGACATGAGATTAGAAGTAGCAAATCGATTGCCAGAAGATATTTCTTTTTTTCTGTCCTTGGTAATGGTATTCAAATCATCAATAACTTCTATGTGATAACCAGCCTGTTTGACTTTATCAATTTGATTATCTGTTAGAATTCCGGGGACTTCATAGGAATCCGTGTCTATTTTCTTCGCTACACGATATTGTAAATCTAAATTGAATTTTTTTAACAAGAGTAATTTTTCGTGTGAATTACCACGTATACGAACAGAATATAAATTCATATATTCATCTCCTAATTACATTTTTGATACAGAAAATAATTTACGTATGTAGTATAGACATTGATTAGACTCAAAAAAACATCCAATATATGTAATTTTAACAGAAATTATTTATATTCCACTACAAAATTCCACCCCTGTTAATTATAAAAAATTTCTGCGCTACATTATGTTGTTTGTAATTAACAGGGGGTGTTTTCGTTAGAAGATGATATGTACAAAAATTAAAACATTAGGTGACCGTCGATTTTTTAAGGTCTAGGAAAAAATTGGGTTGAAAAAGGAACAATGATGGTGTAAAATTACACTGAACAATACGCAAGTTACTTTTTAGGGGAGGGGAAGTGAATAAGGAGCTTATAATCGAAATCATTTCAACGAAAATAAAGTTAATTCGTACTGAAAAAGGTATACGCAGGATAAAATGGATGAAGTTCTCGGCATTTCAAAGAAAAAGCTTGTTCAAATCGAGAAGGGGAATACATAGATAAAAATATTTTATTAATGTTGTTAACTCTGACCTTATTATTAGGATGTGCTTATTTTATCCCAAAAACTTTTGCTAGGGATATAGGAAAAACAACTGCTAAAGATACATGAAAAGTAAATGGAATTATGTAAAAATAAATAATTACATATGAAGTACATTCCTAACATACCTACATTAGGAGGGTTTTCCCTTTCTTTGAGCGTACAGTAATGATTACATGTAGCATAATCTGTCACTCAATTAACCTGTTGTACGTTGGAAGGTGTGGAAACACCACTCTTGCTCTTAAACGGACTATGTTATGCAATTAAAAAGTCCTATTGTTCCTATGAAGTAGGATGCAGCGCTTTGTCTTATTATTATGTATCATTTAACAATTTCCGAAATACAATTTATCAACTAGAAGGAGATTATATATGTACATCTTGAGTCTACTTTGGATTTTCTTTATGCCTATTCTCGTATTATGTGGAATTTTCGGTGGGATTTTCCTAATTGTTACAGGGATTAAATATCGTAAATTATTCTCGGTTATAATGGGATTACTTACTCTTTCCTTTGTTGTGCTACCTTTTGTTTTTTGGGGTATGGGGATTGATGGAGAAAAAATTATTTCTATTCCAACCATTCTATACTGGATCCTATTCTCTTTAACAGGGTTATTAGCAGGATTCAATGGACTACAGGCAAAAATTAAAAGCATACGCAATATGGGATTTATTATTTTTACTACTGGAATATTAGGGGCTATTTTCTATTATTTAATGTCAGTATCTCATGATTCATTTTATATCAATTAGTTTTTTCTAAACTCATATCATCTACTACTTAATAAATATAATTAAAGAAAGTTGTAGCGTTATAAATACAAATAATGTATTACAACATAACGTTAATAAATGGAAAGAAGGATATTATGGAAGTTATTGAGCCAATAGACCCTTTTATTATGCAGTTGGTCATTATTCCACTGATAGTCATTGGATTAGGTGTTTTAGCATCTGTTCTTGTAAAAAAGATATTTATTGGCCCTTTAATAACATTATTTTTAAATGCTTTATATGAAATTTGGTATTTCAAACACTATTATCCTGAAAATGGATTTTTTTTGTCCTCTTGGAATATTATATTCCCTGTAATTTCATTAGTGATTTCTGGGGTTGCAGCAGCAATTCGAAACGAATAGACAAAATTAGGCTCTGTTGCAAAGTTTGAAAAAAATATAAACAGATTGGCAAATGAGGAAAAAGGATTAGGAGTATGTCTAGGTCAATTAAACCTAAACATACTCCTATATTTCTTAATGTACAATGCCTAATAGCGAATTATAGTACTCATCAACTTGTGAATGGCATAATAAAATAGATTTAGACACCCTTGCCACATTAATCCCATCGATAGATTCTTGCAATTTTATTACTATCTGAGAAGCATAATTGAAGTTGTGCTTAAATTGAAACAAAAAAACACATTTTTTCGTTTTGGGGTCGGTCTATTTTCTTAGCTTGATGGTGATGTAACGCTACTCCGTATTAAACTTTATTAATTTTTAGGCAGATGTTTAGTCGGTATTTATTCGTAAATTTGTTTGAATCGGTGAAAAAATAAAATGTGTAACAGTATGTGCAATTGGATTTACATTATCAATGAATTCCTCAGCTTGGGCGAAATTTTCAAATTGCATTTTTAACATATAACAAGCATTTCCTGCTATACGATAACAAAATTCTACGTTTGGAAGTTTCTCTATATAATTTTTAAATGATTTATAGTCTCCATTTTTAACCGTTGCTTCTATGATACATTGGATAGGTAAACCTAATTTCTCATAATCAACTTCTAAAGTATATCTTTTTATTATTCCAAATGATTCCATTTGTCTTACTCGTTCTGTTACGGAAGGTGAAGATAAATTAATTCTTCTGCCAATTTCACTCATTGATAACCGACTATTTTTATGTAATTCATCTATTATTTTTCTATCAATATTATCTATTTTCATTTTTAAAATAAATCCTCTTTTTTCGTTAATTATTTAAAATATTTTTCGTTAATTCGTTATTGATTTAATGTAATTTAATGATTTTATTTTCTATTATTAATATAACAAGGGGGGATTTTAAATGGCAAGAATTATTGAATCAAATTTCGGAGAAACACCATTTCAGAGACTGTTAGGGCATAACATAGAAGTGATGAAAGGGTGGTCTCAATTAGGAGATGTATTAGAAAAGGAGGGATTGCTATCTGTTGAGTTAAAGGAACAAGTAAGGAGAACGTTAGCACAAAGTAATGGTTGTGAGTATTGTAAAGCAAAAGGAAAACCTGAGTTTGATAAGTTTAATGAAAAAATATCTATGGCCGTAGGATTCGCAGAGGTATTTTTGAAGCAAAAGGGAGATATATCGAATGCAACTTTTGATATTTTGAGGGAATATTTTAGTGAAGATGAATTAAGTGAGCTTTGTGCATTTATTGCTTTTACGACTGCTTCGCAATATTTTGGAGCGATACTTAAATTAGAGGCACAAGAGTAGTTATAAAATAATGAATAGAGCAGCTAACATCGTTGAAAGCCTGTTTTGATTAAAGTCAAAACAGGCTTTTTCTTCTACAAACTAACATTTTTCTTCTTCGCGGACACAAATTTTTCATCTAAAAAATTTGTACCTAATACGCCGAGAAT
This sequence comes from Bacillus sp. UNC322MFChir4.1, assembly GCF_000746135.1. Taxonomy (NCBI): domain Bacteria; kingdom Bacillati; phylum Bacillota; class Bacilli; order Caryophanales; family Bacillaceae; genus Bacillus; species Bacillus sp. UNC322MFChir4.1. The sequence continues at coordinate 148,286 of NZ_JQKQ01000013.1, read as the reverse complement.
AATCATGATCGCTCCAATAATATGGTAATATGCGATCTCTTCATGTAAGAAGATTACACCAGCGAACATTGTAATTAAAGTAGACATATTGCTAAATACACTCATTTTTGATGCTTCTACAATGGATAAAGCATAATTTGATAAGAATGCTGTTAAGAGTGAGGATAGAATTCCTAAATATAAAATGGAAGCGAGAAATAACGGGCTTGTAAAGGGTTTAAAATATAGATGCATAGTTCCAGTTGCAATATGGTTCCCGATTGATAATGTATTAAAACAAATAAATCCAATTACAGTCATCATATACGTTACATCAATTAATCGAATTTGTTTTGTCATTTTTCGTGCTAGAACGTTATAACCAGCTGACGATAATGCTGATAGGAGAATCAGTATAACACCGGTAAAACTAGTAATATGAGAGCCTAGTCCTTTCATCGCAAAAATATAAATGACCCCAGATACGGATAAAAGAAGCGAAATCTTTTGCCAAATTGTTGTTCGCTCTTTTAAAAAGTAAGAGGCGCATACCATTGTGAAAATTGGAATGGTTGCTTGAATAATTCCTGCTTCCGAAGAAGATGTATACACTAATCCAAATGCTTGAAATGTAAAGAATAGTGCTGGATAAAAAATGGCAACAGGTAAAATAGAAAGCATATTTTTAAGTGTAACATTTAATTTGATAAAACCGAATAGTACTGGAATTGATGCGGTTAGAAAAGAAATAGTAAACCGATGAGCTAATGTATCTAGCGGCCCTGTAATGGTAAGGGTTAATTTTACAAACATAAATGAAAAACCAATAATAGATGTATAAAGAATTGCAGCGGCGTATGCTTTTTTTGTTTGAGTCATAGTCACACCTCGTATCATCAATTTTCTTACTGACCAGTATATGTAAATGGTAATGTTTTCTTGTGGGTGCTACAATACAAATATATACAATCTGTACCGGTACAAAAATATTAGGAGAGGGGTGTAAACGTGTATAAGTATGTAATTATTTTTAATGATTTAGAAAAGTTAATTCAAATTGGTGAATTTAAAGAAGGCGATAAATTACCTTCTATTCGCTCTTTAAGTGCCCGCTATCAATGCACGAAAAGTACCATTATTCGTGCCCTTCAAGAGTTAGAAAAAAGACATTTGATATACTCCGTTTTGAAAAGCGGATACTATGTTGTGAAAAAAACAAATGAAAATCATGCTAGGCATAGTAGTGTCATAGACTTTGCATCATCTGCACCTGATCCAGATATTTTTCCGTATTTAGATTTCCAGCATTGTATAAACAAAGCAATTGATACATATAAAAATGACTTGTTTATTTACGGGACTCCGAAAGGTTTGCCATCGTTAATTCGAATTGTTCAAAGACAACTAACAAACTATCAAGTATTTACGAATGAAGAAAATATTATTATAACATCAGGTGTGCAGCAGGCATTATCTTTGTTAACTTCTATTCCATTTCCAAATAAAAAGAAAACAATTCTAATTGAACAGCCCAGTTATCATTTGCTTATCGAATATTTAGAAACGCATGGTATACCTGTAATTGGTATCGAACGATCAGCCGAAGGAATCAACTTGATCGAATTAGAATATATATTTAAAACAGAAGATATTAAATTCTTTTATACAATGCCGAGATTTCAAAATCCATTAGGAACATCGTATTCTAAGAAAGAAAAGGAAGCTATCGTCCGTTTAGCAAAGAAGTATGATGTTTTTATTGTGGAGGATGATTATTTGGCAGATTTAGAAAGAGATGCTAAAGCAGATCCAATGTATAGTTATGATGATTCCGCCCATGTTATTTATTTGAAAAGTTACTCTAAAGTTATTTTTCCTGGGCTCCGCGTTGGTGTTGCTGTTATACCTGATTGTTTAACTGAAAGTTTCTTAACATATAAAAAATTACAAGATATTGATAGCTCGATGATTTCACAAGCAGCTCTAGAAATTTACATAAAAAGCGGGATGTTTGAACGGCATAAGCAAAAAATTCGTGCTTCCTATTATGAAAGATCCAAGAGGCTAGCTGCTTCTTTGAAAGAATGGAATAGTATGAACAAACAGCTGTTTCAATATCATGATGCCAATTTGCCGTGTGTGCATACCCACATCATTTTAAATAAGAAGGTTATCGTTCAACCGCTTATCCGAAAGTTGCTACAGAATAAAGTATTAGTAGATTCGATTGAGAAAAATTATTTATCTTCGTTTCCAAAAGAAAAAATATTGAAGTTGAATGTGTCGAATGTAAAAACAGAATGGATTGAAGAGGGAATATGTAAAATTATCGATGAAATGAAACGTATATAATTCAGAGGCAGGCTTATTTTAACTTTTTTACTAAACAATTTGGTTAATAAAGCTATTTTATCAATGTAGAGTTTGAACTCAAAAGACATCAAAAATGAGCGTACAGCAAATCGCTCTTTTTATTTCAATATTTCATTTTGTAGCGAAGGGAGGGCGAAGATACTAGACAAATAAATAAAGACACTCGAATTGAGTGCCTTCTCTTAGCAGCATCCGTATCCGTATCCGCCACCGCCATAACCGCCGCCCCAACAAGAGCAACCGATTATGATTAATAAGATAAATAACACAATTAGTAAGGCGAATCCACCCCGGAAGCCTCCACAACCACCGTCAAAACCCATACTACATTCCTCCTTTTGATAAGGAAACAAACAATAAGAGTCAAACTTGAAATAACACAGCGGATTTACATTACATTATGTGTTGTGGAGTTAAAGAGTGCATGTACATTGTCAATTGGAAATCGGCTTATTAAACAAAACAATTCTTTTAAACACCGTGAATCAAGTGTAATACAAAAAGAGTAAGATTACGTGTTCATTGATTGGAAATCTTTTAGTACGTTTTTTAACGTTTATAACATACTAAAAAATATAGGATTAATGTAATACGGTAAAGGAATAAATGAGATACCGCCAGTGAAACGGAAAAACCGCATGCTTCATTAATTGATTACTTTCTATATACTCGATTATACAATTCAAGAAGATCTGCAACAGGGATATTATTTATCTTCATACCTGTTATATCACTATGCTGTATTTCCACGTTCCTAAGATTACTATGAGTGATTTTACTACCTTTAAGATTGCATCTATTAAACGTAATTGGATTATCTTCATCTTCAAGATTTGTATCAGCGAAGCGAACCCCATCTAAAGTCACTAAAGCCATTTCGCTGTTAGAAAAATTTAAATCAGCAAATAATGTGTTTCTAAAATTTATATTGTGAAACTTTGAATGACTAAGATTACAGTTATTAATATGGCTGCTCATCATGTTACTGTTGCTAAAAGAACTCCCTTTTAGAGTTACTTGATAACACTCTGTCTTAGCCATATTACAGTTTTCATATTGGGTATCTGAAATATCCTTATTTTCAATTAAGTGTTCTACTTTCACTGAAGCGTCTATTCTCTTTATGTAACAATATTCATCTTCTGTTTTAAAGGTTGCTTTATATCCCACTTTTTCATAAAAGTAATGGTTTTTGATTTGTCTACTAGATGTTTCAAGATCCCAAGTTCTCACATTTGAAAACTCTTTTTCTATTAAAGTTATGACTTTTGATCCTATGCCTTTCCCTTGATAGCTAGGATCTACAAAAATACGGTCTATTCGCCCGAAAGACTGACCTGAAATCGTGACAATAATTCCACCCACAATCGTTTCGTTGTATATAATTTTGAAGCAATTTAACTCCTTGATCATATACTTAGTCATTTCAATTGAAGCATATCCTGGTGGTTGAATGTTATAGTCCGTTATGCGCCCTTTGTCTGGGAGCCATTTTTTTGCTTCTTCATTAAAGGTCTTTTTTGATATCTCTGTTAATGTTTCAGCTTCTATAATAGATGCTTTCTTAATCCTTATTGTTGCCATTTAAACGTCCCCTTTAGAATAAAGTAAATTACTTCCTCTTCCTCATATTACCATAAAAAGATATACTTTGGTTTTTAGTTGGTCTGATTGGATCGTTTAAACATCCTGTTTCTATTTTTATTGAGTATAAATTATGCTATGTAAAAATTACTAAAAATTATTTATGAACGAAACCAAACATCAAGATAATTTAGTCATTGTATTATGGGCGCATATTTTTATTGAAAAAGAGGATTTTTTAGTTCGATAACGAAATGAGATTAACAGATAAAGGGGGCGATATTATGAATATTACAGTGAAGAAAGTTATGGAAAACATGTGTAAAAATTATTAAGAAAAGGGGTTTTTCTATTGAAACAAGCTTTGCTTATTATTGATGTACAACAAGAATTAGTTGATGGTAATAATGAAACAAAAAGTGTGTTTAATAAAGAAGTATTATTAGATAACATTAATTTAGTTGTTAATAAGGCATTAGAGTCACACACTTTAATTGTCTTTATTAGGGATAAGGATGTTGCTGAAGGAAAAGGTCCCGGGTTTCAAATACACCCGAAAATAAATGTACCGGTAGATGCAAAGATATTTGATAAAGCAGCTACAAATGCCTTTTATGATACACCATTAATGGATTATTTAAAAGAAAACGAGATTGAACATCTTGTTATGATGGGATGTAAAACAGAACATTGTATTGACACGGCGGTTAGAACTGCAACGGTGAATCATTTTGACGTAACTTTAGTTGGGGATGGCCATTCAACGACAGATTCTTCAATTCTATCTGCTGAAAAGATAATCAGTCATCACAATAAAATACTTCATGGTCATTACAATGTTGATAATTTTTCTGTTGTTCGGACTACCGAAGAGGATTTGTTTCAACCAAATCATGACACTTACCGCTAAGTAGCCATTCATTCATTTAACTTGAAAAGTGCGACAAAAATTATTGATTTCTGGCAAACAGGCGTTATTGTTATAGTTTTAAATATGGTGAAGTAAAACATGTATAACCCTGTTCTAAAATTAGAACGGGATTATACGTGTTTAAGACAAAGGAGAAGAGAATTTTGAAAAATTCAACTCATTCTGTTATTGGGGAACTAAATCAGTTAATCGCTTTTGTTAATTCATTAGATGTAGTAAGTGAAAAGATATTTTTTAGTCCTATTTACGAAGGGAAATGGTCACCGGCTGCAATTATCGCTCATTTCATGTATTGGGATCGATATATATTAGAAGAACGCTTTGAGGGAATGATGAATGGGGAGTTACTTCAAAAATCTAACATGAATGTAGACAATATGAACAGATTGGCAAAGGAGTATGCACATTCAGGAATTAATAAGGTACAACTAATTCAAGAGGTCTGTAAAACAAGACAAAGATTATTTGATTTGTTAGTAGATAGAAATTTAGGGATTACTTTCAAAATAGGGTCAAATGAAATGACAGTAAATGAATATTTCAAAGGAATGGTGGAACATGACAACCATCATATTAAGCAAATTATGGAGTTTTTAAAACTTGTAGGAAATAAAATATAGTTATTATTATTGATGAAGTTAATGATAATGAAACATGAGGGGAAATATGAGTAAAAAAAGAAAAAGAAAACAAAAGAAATATAATCAAAGGCAGAAGAAAATTAGAATGCAAAAAATGGCCTCGGAAACCAATTCGTATAATAGAATAAAAAGATTGATAGCTAAAATAATATATGGAGTAATAGCAGCGTGTATATGGAGTGTGTTATTTATAGAAATTAAACCTACTAGTTTTTTGGATTCGATGCTGCTTTTTCTAGTAATGATAGTATTGTTATTTCTATATTTAGCATTGTTTGTACTGTTCGAGGAGGAAGATCGGATTAATAAGCAGACGAACAGAAGAAAAAAATCAAGAAATAGTTCTTCAGATTCATCGTGGGGATTTGGGGACAATGATAATAGGTGTGATAGTAGCAGTGATAGCGGATGTGGTAGTTCCGGAGATGGTGGGGGAGATGGCGGAGGAGATTAGAAGTTAGCTATCTCTCCACTATGTTAACTTAAAAAGAATGCCTCAAAGAACATAGTCTTTGAGGCATTTTCTTTCAACTCACTTTATCAAAGTTAAATCACTACATCGAAGTCAGTTGATTTCGGCTGAGAGGCCGATTTTTTCATAAGTACTTCCCATAAGTGTACAGATTTTTCCCACTCGGCTGTGGCATGCTCTTTTTGATACATGTCTTTTTCATAACTGAGAGTTAGTTGTTGCATATCAGTCGAGTTGTAAAGTATGTCGATGCGCAGTGCGTACTCTCGTAATGTTTGACTTTCATTACGGGGAATACCGATTCTTGCAAATTGTTTTAAAAGTGCATTGTAGGCTTTCGGATATACTGTATCACTTTTTCGGTATTTATAGAAATGGATTATAAAAAATGTAATCCATTTCATTCTAATAATAAAGAGAATATATCCCAGGATACTAATCGGTATCGCAAGGAGGAATACGTACCACCAAGAAAATCCATTATTAGAATTTGTGATTTTTTTAGTAGAGACTACATCTGTATCTTCTATTAAACTTTTGAGCCTTGCCTCATTGTTCCGCTTCTGTATTTGCCCGTTGTTAGAATTAGTTTCTTCCCTATTTTGTGAAGTAGATGCAGGAGTATTATTAATAAAATTATAGGGATTGGTAAATCCTTTTGTTGGTTCGAACGGAATCCATCCGTATCCCGGAAAGTATACTTCGACCCAAGAGTGTGCGTTATTGTTTGCAATTAAATAAACGTTATCACCTTCTAAGCCGGTAAATGTATTGTCAAGAGTTCCTTCTGTATAGCCTTTTACCCAACGAGCGGGAATCGAGGCGGCACGAAGTAAGACGATCATGGACGTCGAAAAATTATTACAGTAGCCGCTTTTTGTATCGAAAAGAAATTGATCTACATAATCTTGACCTTTAGCAGGCACCTTGACATTCATTGTTTCGTATACAAATGAATTGTTTGTGAAGTAATTTTCGATAGCTAATACTTTATCATATCGATTATCTCTATCATTGGTAAGGGTGGCAGCCAAGTCCTTTACTCGCTGTGGTAATGATTCGGGAAGTTGTGTGTACTTTGTTAGGAAGTAAGAACTTGTTTCATGACCTTCATTCGGTTTTACAGCTTTTAAATCTTCTATAGAAAACTGCGGAGTTTCATATGTTACTTTATACGAATTTATAGCAGTAGGAGAGTCTCCGTTAAACGTATAAATTTTTTCTGACAACGAGTCAACTCTGTATGATACATCAGTAGCAGCCTCAACTGATAGTAAACCTGCCGGATAAATTAGATGAGGGTAACTTTTTTGTATTGTAATTGATGCTGTAGATACTTCTGTTTTTGTATTTTGTTCATACCATTTCACGACGTCATTCTTCTTTTGAAAAGAAAGCTTTTTGGGATTTTCCGAAACTTCCCAGCCTTTTCCTGTATAAAAATCTTTTGTTTCCACTCTCCAATATTGTTTGTTTTGCGTTTGCGCTGTAAAAACAACTGTATTATCTGGCTGAAATGGCCCACCTAATTGCGAGTCATTTAAACCGTATCCGATTTTAGAAATTTCTTGTTTTTTACTGTCTTCTGATGTGTTGAATTTCAAAAAATTTAACGGATTGGTCCATTGAGGACCGAATTTTGGAGCAAAGTATGCAACAGATGTTGATAATACAATAAATATCGCAAGAGGTCTAAGTAATTTTGTGAGATGTCTATCATAATGTTGTAATTGTTCACTTGCCTTTATCCGTTCAATTTGCAAAAGGCTCAGCATAAAAAAGCCGATGACAACCGTACGAATAATCGCATATTTTGAGTTGTATAAATAGAAGTTATGAAAAGTCGAGATATAAATGATAGTCACAAATAGAAATAACAACCCACGTTTTTTATGAATCATCCAATAAGAGATGAGTGAAGATAAAAACCAAAATGATAGAAAAAATAACAATGTCGGGAAAACTGGAGAAATATCCAGTAAATTACCTTGAAAAAATAGAGACGTGTTTTGAGAAATATCAGTAAAGAATGCTGTCAGCCAAGATGGATTAAAAAAAGCTTTTTTATAATATAGAGAATTAATGATGATGAAGATTGTTACAATCTTCATCGGGATTTTCCATTTTATTTGAAAAAAAGAGAGAGTGAAGCAAATCCCTATAAATATTACAAAAATATCTAATCTACCTACATTTGTAATACCTATAAGCGGTCTTACCCACTCTAGTAAAAGAAGAAATCCGCATATATGTATAAAGAGTCTACTCATGTTCCGTTGATTTTCCGCTTGAAATATTGTCATTTGCTCACCTCAAAAAACACGTTCGTATAATGGTTTTCATGAACCACTTTTACAATTATTTTTCGTTTTTGTAGAGTTTCTAGCATACTTAGTTCTCGATGTGAAAGTTGGTTTGCTTTTTCTTTTACGACAAACACCATTAATTTTCTATTTCTTATTGCTGCACAATCAGCCGCTTTTTGAATATCGGGAGAAAGATCACTTGTTACAAGTAAAATTGTGATTGGCTGATACATTTTTCTTAATTCCATTTCTACACTTTTAGAGAACGGGAATATGCTGTCTGCTTGTACTTTCGCTAAATGACAAAAGATTTGTTGCAATTGAATATCTCCATTATCTAAGGGGAAAATCGTTCGCTCTTTGCCGACAGACACAAATGAGGCTGGTGAATTTTGCTTTAGAACAGCCTTCACAATCGAGGCGGTAAACGAAACGACTGATTCGAATAGAGGAGATGGAGTTCTGTCCATAAATATCATGATATTATTGCTACGCTGTTGCTCAAACTCTTTTGTCATAATATTATTTGTTCGTGCAGTTGTTTTCCAATCAATCCAAGAAAAACGATCACCAGGTATATAGTCTCTGACACCGACAGAGACTGTAGAGTCCTTTGCTAAATGTATATTTGCTGAAAGTGCTCCTTGTTCGAAATTATTTTCTAATTGTCGATACTTTATATCTACATATCGAGGATAGACTAAAAACGTATCAGAAACTGAAAAAGTTGTTTCTATTTTAGTAATACCAAATAGATCGCCTGTTTTTATACGTACGCTCGAAAAAGTGTGCTCTCCTCTAGGAATTGTGTCAATGACATATTGACACGAAATATGGCGCTTAAATCCAGGGAAGAGAATTACCTTATTCGCCTTTGTTTGTTTACAACTTGTAAAGTGTGGTGGTAGTTCATCTTCCACAATTAAATAAAGGATAGGAAAAGGAAGTTTTCTTTTTAGTGTAATCGTGCTTAAGAATGCTTCACCGGCCATGTATTCCTTTTGATTTGTTATTCGACTCACTTCAACGTCCCGTAATGCAAAGAAGGGAAGTAGTAATGAATAAAGGCAGAAAGGAATTGTACTGTAAAACAAAAACCAGCTTACAAAACCTCCCTGCAGCATGGCATACACAAATGTTAAGACAAGGCAGAAAGGGATTAGTAATAACTTTGCAACATGATAAACTGTTTCTAGTAGTCGTTTCATCAAAAATTCATCGTCCTTTGAGTTGGAACAGTGGTTCGAGCAACGATTTTTGCGATGATTTTTTCTCCCGTTATACCTTCAAATTTCGCTTCCATTTTTAAAATGAGTCTGTGAGCTAAAACGTAAGGAGCTAAAAATTTTACATCGTCTGGAATAACATAATTTCTGCCATGGATGAATGCATAAGCTTGTGAAGCTTTCATTAAAGCGATTGAGCCGCGTGGACTAGCACCTAGCTGTATAGAACTATAAGAACGAGTCTGATTAACAAGCTTTACAATGTAATGTTTAATTGATTTGTCTATGCTTACGTCCTGTACACATTGTTGTAAATTTAGTAATTCCTCTATTGTAGTAATAGCTTGTAAACGAGAGAGTGGATTTGCTTTTTGCATACGGTTCAAAATTTCAAATTCTTCTTCAGGTGTAGGATAGCCCATTTTTAACTTCAACAAGAAACGATCGAGCTGAGCTTCCGGTAAAGGATATGTTCCTTCATATTCGACCGGATTTTGCGTAGCCATTACAAAGAAAGGTTTTGGTAACGGTCTTGTGATGCCATCTATTGTGATATTGCCTTCCTCCATGCTTTCAAGTAAGGCAGATTGTGTCTTCGGTGATGTGCGATTAATTTCATCAGCAAGCACAAAATTCCCCATAATTGGTCCAGGTTTAAATTCAAATTGCAGTTCTTTTGGATTATAAATAGAAACACCTGTTACATCTGACGGCAGTAAATCAGGTGTGAATTGAATTCGCTTGTAATCGGCATCGATTGATTTAGAAAGAGCCCGTACTAGCATTGTTTTCCCGACACCGGGAACATCTTCTAATAATACATGACCTTCAGCTAAGAGAGCTGTCAAGGCTAGGATCGTTTCTTTTCGCTTTCCGACCATTAATGTTTCAATATTGTTGATTATTTTTTCTACAATGGGATGTAGTGAATCAAGCTGCGTCATCGGAATCCTCCTAATTTTATTATCGTTTTCTAGTTCATTCACTTTGATAGGTAGAATGTATGTTAATAATTTATCCAAAGTAAGAATCGGTTCCTTCGTTTTATTTCAGTAGAATAGTAATCTCGGAGGTAATCAGTATTTGTAATGTTGAGGGATTTAATTCTTACTATTATATTAAGTATAAATTGAAAGAGCACCTTCATTTTTGTTATGTGAAAGCCTCTGACTATGCATGGCAGTAACTTATGTGTCGAAAAATCAAAATGAATTTATATACTGTATACTTCTAGGTTATTTAGGGAAATCCTACTCTTAAAATTAAAAAAATTCAGTCTTTATTTTCTAGGTTAGATAGAGATGAATATTTTTTCGGTAAAGCCTTCGATTTAAAGAAAAAGGCTGTATAGTATTCCATCACTATACAGCCTTTTTCCAATTTAACTTGCGATCCTATTGTTGGAATTGTTTGTTTTTTCTACTTGTAAAAACCGCTTTGTTTCTGAAACAACAATCCCGCTTAATCCAATTAGCCCAATTAAATTAGGAATTGCCATTAGTCCATTTGCAATATCAGAAAATGTCCAAACGAGACCTAATTTTAAGTTTGCTCCAAACATGATTATACTGATAAAAATGAGACGATAGTAACGAACCGCATTATGGCCAAATAAATATTCAACGCATTTCTCGCCATAATATGACCAACCTAACATTGTTGAATATGCAAATAAAATAATCGCAATACCAAGGATTATACTTCCGGCGCTTCCAAATACAGTTTGAAATGCAAACGTCGTTGCTTCAACACCTGTTTTACCAGAATTCCAAGCACCTGTTGTAATAAGTACTAAACCAGTGATAGTACATACGACAAATGTATCAAGAAAAGTTCCCGTCATAGATACGAGTGCTTGTTTAGCGGGGGAATCAGTCTTTGCTGCTGCGGCAGCAATCGGTGCACTTCCAAGTCCGGCTTCGTTTGCGAACACACCTCGTGCCATCCCGATTTGAATAGCGGAAGCAACGGTTGCTCCGGCAAAGCCTCCAGCAGCTGCAGTGCCATGAAAAGCACCTGAGAAAATGAGCTGGAATGCTGTAGGAATTTGATCTATATGATAAAAAATAATAATAAGTCCAGCGATGATATAAAAGAAAGCTTTAATTGGAACAAAAAAACCAGTCACTTTTCCAATTTTTTTAACTCCGCCTAAAATAACAACTGCGATGAAAAGAGCCATTCCGATTCCTGTTACGACAGGGGATACGGAAAAATTAATTTTCATGGCCTCAGCCACTGAATTCGATTGAACCATATTTCCGATTCCAAATGAAGCTGTTGTTCCGAAAATAGCAAATAATGTAGCAAGCCATTTCTTTCCTAATCCATGTTCTAAATAATACATCGGACCACCAGAGTACTCCCCGTTAGTGCCATGCATGCGATATTTAACGGCAAGAATCGCTTCAGAATATTTTGTTGCCATTCCAAACAAGGCGGTAATCCACATCCAAAACACTGCACCAGGTCCCCCGATAGACACGGCGGTTGCAACGCCAGCTATATTGCCCATCCCGATAGTAGCAGACATGGCGGTCATTAACGCTTGGAAATGGCTAATATCTCCTTTAGATGAGTTGTCCTCTGATTTTCTGAATGCTAGCTTATGAGCATATAATAGTTTGGTAAATTGTAGGCCTCGTAGACGTACTGTAAGGAGGATTCCTGTCCCAACAAGCAGCACGAGTGTCGGCAGCCCCCATACGTAATGATTGATTACTTCTAATACTTGATTCACTGTTTCCATCTTTACTCTCCTTTAGAAAAAATAAAAAACCATTTCATGTAAACGAAATGGTCTCTGGAGATACAAGGAATAGAAAAATAAACCGATTCGGGAATCGGTATTTTCTGTCGCTTGTCTCTGTCCTTTTACCTGAGAGATTATCCGCTGTAATGGCGGATTTGCTCCTTCGGTGCCCTGTTTCCTTCATGTTGCTATGCAACAGAAGGGAGTCTCTCCAGAGATTCGTCCCCATACAGTTCTACTTGAATACAAGACCTGAGAGTTTCAAAGCTGTCCGACCAGCTTTTTGCCCCATCGGTAGATCAAAAGATCTTCTCCTGTATGGTTCATCCGAATGCTATGAAATTAACATGAGTAATTATAGTCATGGATTATATGGTAAGTCAAGAAAGAAATTTCTGTGTAAGAGTAACTACATTTTGAATTAGTGCTGTTTCATTTTACTATTTTGTAAATGCGGACACTTAGCAAGGATAGTTTGTATGAACAGTTCTTCATTTTCTGGTGACAATTTAACACTGCCAAGCAAAGCTTTTGGATAGTGGATTTCTACACCGTGAAATGCAGCTGCTAGGCGAAAACCGATAAGCATATCATCAGTTGGATGAACCCCTGTAATATTTTCATAGGGAACATTACAATAAAAAGGACCACATCTTGCATATAAACTCTTTTCTCGTAATTCATAACGAATGCCGAAAATAATCCATAGCATAAATAAATCAAATATTAAAATGAAACTAGGAATGATAAGCCAATCAACAGAGTTCAATGTTTTATCTAACAAAAGTGGAAGAGAGAGGAGTGTATTAGATAACAGGATAGTTCCAATCATCATATACCAATATCCTCGGTCTCGTCTTATTTTCCAATTCATTACACCACTTCCTTTATTGTGTGAGATGTTCTCCTAACAGAATTGAGGAATATTTTATTCATATACAAATATTACCACATTTCCGTGTGTATATTAAGAATATATTATTTTTATAGAAAAATAATGAAAATAAAGTAGTTTATGTTGAATTTAAATGGCAGAATGAAGAAGAAAGGGACTCGTTCTTGAAATGAAATGTAAGTAAATAATATGTAAAGGAGAAATATATGAAACCATTACAAGGGAAAGTTGCAGTAGTAGCAGGTGGAACACGCGGTGCTGGTAGAGGCATTGCGATGATGCTCGGTGAAGCTGGTGCTACTGTTTATGTGACAGGAAGAAGTACAAAAGGAAACTTATCATCAATGGGAAGAACGGAGACGATCGAAGAAACGGCTGAACTTGTAACGAAACAAGGTGGAAAAGGAATTGCTGTTCGCGTTGATCATACTGTGAAAGAAGAGGTTGAAGCTTTATTTGTAAAAATTGAAAAAGAGCAAAATGGACAGTTAGATATTTTAGTGAATGATGTATGGGGAGGCGATCCACTGACAGAGTGGAATGTCCCATTTTGGGAACATAATTTAGATAATGGAATTCAAATGCAAACAACCGCTGTACATTCTCATATTATAACAAGTCATTACGGTATCCCGCTTATGGTAAAAAATAAGAAAGGGCTCGTTATTGAGATTACAGATGGTGTTGATTACGAATATCGAGGGAATATGTTTTATAGCCTCGCTAAAATTTCCACAATTCATTTAGCTCAGGCAATGGCAAGAGACTTAGCTCCCTACAACATCACATCTGTTGCAGTAAGCCCCGGATTTTTACGCTCTGAAGCGATGTTAGATATATTCGGTGTGACCGAAAGTAATTGGCAAGAAGGAGCAAAAAAAGATCCGCATTTTATTGCATCAGAAACACCATTTTTTATTGGAAGAGCAATTGCCGCTTTAGCGAGCGATTCTAATGTTCATAAGAAAACGGGAAAAGCACTTAGTTCGTGGGGATTAGCAAGAGAATATAAATTTAAAGATATAGATGGAAGACAGCCTGACTGGGGAAAATATTTTGAAGAACATGTAAAACATACTTTATAAAGAGTTTTGATGAATGTAGGAAAGAATAAACATAAATTGTGTTTATTCTGTTTTATAGTTATTACATTCCGTTTTCGATATTTACAGGATTATAAGATTAATGAACATTGACATGTAACCAAAAGGTGTTATATTATATTGAAGTGAAACCAAAAGGTTGTATTTTGAAATTAAGAAAGAAGGAAAAGTAATATGAATACATTACAAGATATTAAGCAAACAATCGTGCTAGAAGCGCCTATTCAAAAAGTATGGGATACAGTATCAACTGCAGAAGGTATTGCATTATGGTTTATGCCAAATGATTTTCAACCAAAAGTAGGACATGAATTTCATATCCAATCTCCTTTTGGACCATCTCCATGTAAAGTATTAGAATTTGATGCTCCTCATCATCTTTCATTTGCATGGGATACAGATGGCTGGATCGTTTCATTCATTTTAAAAGATTTAGGCGATAAGACTGAATTTACACTTATTCATGGTGGCTGGAAAGAGCCTGACTTTATCCTTCCAAAGCCGAATGAGAAAAGTTCTGTTATTCGTGAGAATATGGCATTTGGTTGGATGGCCATCGTGAACGAAAAACTTAAAAAGGTTATTGAAGGCTAAATGTCTCCATCAGCTGAAAATTACGATGTATTCCAAGCGATTGCTGATCCAACTCGTAGAGAAGTACTTCGATTACTGGCTGAAAAAGAATTGCCTATTTCAGAAATAACATCTCATTTTCCGATTAGTCGAACAGCTGTTACAAAACATCTTCACATTCTTTCAGAGGCGAAGTTAGTTAGTGGAAAGAAGGTAGGAAGAGAAAAAATTTATCAGCTGCAACCAGAGCCTTTAAGAGAATTAAAGCAGTGGCTCTCGTTTTACGAACAATTTTGGAATAATAAACTCTCCATTTTGAAACATGTAGTTGAAAATGGGGAGAATAGTGTCTTGAAAATTGTTGAAACAAAATTGAATAGACAAGAGGAATAAAATCATTTTCTTCTATATGAAAAAGAGTATGTTTGGAACAATTCGTTTTGAACATACTCTTTTTCAATTGATAAACACGATTAAAATTAATTTGAAGATGGTAATACTGTGTATAAATTGCTGTAAAAGGAATGGACTATATGAATATTGTTCTTGAAAGCATGATATTAATTGTTACAGGTGTTATCGTTTTAAAATTTGCGGGAAGTAAGTCTCTTAGTCAAATGTCAAGAGCTGAAATTATTGTCATTGTAGGTATTGGACGCATTATAGTAGAACCGGTGTTAAGTAAGAAGGTAGGGACAACAATATTAACCGCGTGTACATTTTCTATTGTTTTACTGATCATTCATTATTTAGAAGTGAAATCACGAAAAGTGGAACGATTTCTAGATGGTAACAAGATTGTTATTATAAAAGATGGAAAAATCTTAAAGAATAACTTAAGCCGCGCTAAACTGACAGAGCAGCAATTATATATGCATTTACGGGTACAAGGAATTCATGACATTCAAACTTTACAGCAAGCAACTGCAGAACCAAACGGGCGCATTGGTTATCAATTAACCGCTCAAGCACAGCCGGTTACACGTGAAGTGTTGGAAAGGGTACTGCGGCAATATATTTCTAAAGAATAAGGAGTATTAATGTGTCTATTTTTGAAAATCTAAAATTATTTCATGTAGCTTTTGTAGTCCAACAATTAAATCTTGATTATTTAGCATGGAGTAACTGATACGCATATATTCGTGTTTCGGTTCATGAACAAAGCAAGCTGCTCCGGGTAAAAAAGAAATGTCAGCTTCATTTGCTTTTTTTAGTAATGTAAATGAATTCATTGAATTCGGAAGGGAAATCCATAAATTAAAGCCGCCTTTTGGTATTTGAAAATGAATTATACCTTTTAAGGAAGCAAGTATTTCTATTGTAGTATCACGACGTATTTGTAAGGCAGTTCGTAGTTTTGCTATATGATTCTTCATTCTTTCTGTCCGTAAAAAAGGTAAAATAGCTTTTTGCGTTAACTGCGGACTTCCTATATCCATTAATGCTTTTGTGGCATATAACCAATCAAATACAGGTCCTTCGGCTAGAATTGCTGCAATACGAATCCCAGGTGCTAACGTTTTGCTAAATCCTTTTAAATAAATCACATGACCATTTGTGTCGAAATATTTAAGGGGAGGCGGAAGTTTAACATCATCAAAATAAATCTCACTAAAAGAGTCATCTTCTATAATAAAAAAGTGATAAAGTTCTGCTAACTCTATAAGTTCTTTTCGTCTTTGTTCACTCATTAATATCCCAGTAGGGTTATGAAAGGCAGGATTTACGTATAACAAAACTGGTTTATTCTTTTGACATACCTCATCTAATAAATCAGAACGGATGCCTTGTTCATCAAGCACAATGGAAATAACGTTGATTCCTTTGTTAACAAACACATCAATGGCTGCACCGTAGCACGGACTTTCTACAATTACCGTGTCCCCTGGTTTTAATAATGTTTGAGTGATTAAATCAATTCCTTGCTGGGCACCACTTGTAATTAATAAATAAACAGGATCAGCGTTCAATCCTTGATAGTCTTTTAAATATGTGCAAATTTCCATGCGAAGCTCTTCATCACCTTGTACAGGTCCGTATGTGGCTAAAATCATTTTGTCTTCGTCTAATATTTTTTGCATTTCGCCTGATAGAAACGGATTAGGTAAAAGGCGTGGGTAGAGAATGGCCTGAGAAAAATCATAATACTTTTTGTGGCGATTGATGATATATTGAGATCTTATTACATTAACAGCTTTCATATGTTGCCAGTCATAAGGAGCATGTATGTTTAGAGGCGTATTTCTTTTTCCTTTTATGTAAACCCCTTTTCCTGGTTGTATGTATACATAACCTTTTGACTCAAGATGTTTATATGCTTTACGAACCGTCAATATACTTATTTTTAAATCCTCTGCCATGGTACGTAGAGAAGGGAGAGCGTCTCCATCCGCTAACATGCCACCTTGAATACGCTGAACGATTTGCTCGCATATTTGCTGGTAGAACGGTATATTAGATTCTTTTCGGAGTACAATCTTCATTATCTCACCTAATCTTCTTTTTATTTTCATTTAAACTGAAAAAAACTTTATAATCAACATAAAATACATACAACTGTTATATAGCTTGATGTACTGTTATACACTGTTTCCTCTATACTCACTTCAAGAATGAAAAGGGGGAAGCAGCATGGTTATTTTTAATTATCTTCTTATTTGTGTCATTTTTGGGACGACATTTTTAACAATTAAAATAGGGATTGTAGCAGGGGCTCCGCCGCTTTTTTCAGCGGGTATTCGTTTCTTTCTCGCAGGCATAATTGTCATCATGTTTTTTATCGTGAAACAGAAGCAAGTCATACCATACCTTTTAACAAAAAGAATTATATTTGCTGGATTTTGTCTTACATTTATGACTTTTGCCACATTATATTGGGCAGAGCAGTACATCTCATCAGGATTAGCAGCTGTTCTTTCGGCTACAGGCCCAATGATGATTTTATTGCTTCAAACGAAACGAACGAAAATGAAATTGAGAAGGGAACAACTTTTTGCCCTTATACTTGCTCTTATAGGAGTTGTATGCATTTCTTTACCAGGGTTACAACAGCAATTTTCTTATACTTGGAGCATTGCTTGCCTTGTTATATTAGTAGGAGAATTTTTCTACGGAATGGGCACTATTCATTCAAAGGAAATTTTAGCAGATTTACTAGATGTCTCGCCATTTTTGATTAATGGTATTCAAATGTTATATGGAGGTCTATTACTAATTGTTTGTTCTCTCTTATTAGAACATCCGAATTTATCTGTCTTAACTACATGGAGCGTTCAATGGCCAATTCTGTATTTAATATTTATAGGTTCAATAGGTGGGCATGGCCTATACTATTGGCTATTATCCAAAACCAATCCTGTATTTCCATCTACTTGGCTTTATGTTTCGCCATTAATCGCTGTTATAATAGGCTATATGTTTTTAGATGAACCAATCAAACCAGTGATGGGAATTGGAGCTTTCTTCATATTAATCGGTGTTTTTATGGCGAATCGATCCACACTTGAGTTGTATTGGAAACATGGAAAGCTATTGAAAAAAGAGATGTAAGGTTTTTATATTTCATTCTTAAAAATGAAAGGACGTTTTCAGACTTATTGTCTGATTGACGTCCTTTTTTCGGTAAGAAAATATTGAATGCTGTCCCATTTTAAGGTCCGCTTTTGACAGAGATTGTCCCATCTACTAATGTATTATTTATAATGAAGATTGATAATTAAAAAGTCTTAATTATTATTGGATAAGAAGCTGAAGTGAATTCAAACTTGCAACATTCTTCATTACAAAGTGGTATGAATGGTACTTTAGACCACCATACCACTGGTTAAAGAAAATACATACGTTGTGGACCTTTTGAGATAGATATAGTTATGTAAAAATGATAACAAGGGGGCAAGGAAGTGTTTAATGATTTTAAAATTATGGATGATCGTCCTGTGTATGTTCAATTAAAAGATTATTTAAAAAAGATGATTATGAAAGGACACTTACTGGAGCATCAAAAGCTTCCATCTACCCGAGAACTTAGTAAATTATTATCGGTCAGCAGAAATACTGTTCTGACTGCTTACGCGGATTTAGAGCAAGCTGGTCTAATATATGCAATAAAGGGAAAAGGAAATTTTGTAGGAGAAATTGAAACGTCCAAAACTCCATCCATCGAACTAAACTGGAAAGAAAAGATAAATGAAGCTACTTTGCTAGCTGATGAATTAGATTTAATGAAGCACGGCGTTCGTTGGGAAAAAGGTATGATTTCCTTCAATAGCATCGCTCCGGACGAAAAGCTGTTTGATGTTGAAAATTTTAAACGGGCTTTTCTGACTCGAATGTCTATTGAAGGAGACATCGTATTGAACTACGGATATGCCAAAGGCTATAAACCTCTAATTGATTACCTTCTTCACTATATGGAAATGAAAGGAGTAGACATTTCCAATAAAGATATTCTTATTACGAATGGATTCACCGAGGGCTTGGATATTTTATTGTCTTCTTTAGCTAAAAAATCTAGACGTATTATTTGTGAAAACCCTACTCATCATGCGGCACTAAAACTTTTTCGTTTACATGGATTTGATATACACGGGATAGAAATGAAGGATGATGGTATTGATATTGATCAAGTTGAGAAAAGCTTATCCGAAACGGACTTTGATTTTGCATACTTAATCCCGTCTTATCACAATCCGACTGGGATTGTCACATCCTCGGAAAAAAGAACTGAGATTATGAAACTTTTTTCAAAATATCGAATTCCTATCGTGGAGGATGGGTTTAATGAGGAATTACGTTATTCAGGTTCTCATTTAGCTCCTTTAATGACTTTTGCTGGACCTGGCAACAATGTTGTCTATATTAGCAGTTTTTCAAAAATTCTTTTTCCAGGGTTACGTGTTGGATGGATTTTAGCAGATAAGGAATTAATCCACTGTTTGGAAAGTGTGAAAAGGGCGCGAACGATTCATACATCAACACTGGATCAGGCAGTGCTTTATCAATATTTACATGATGGTTATTTCGAAAAATATTTAAAAAAGGCGAGGTCAGTTTATAAGAAAAAATATGAGCTAGCCGTTCATACTTGCAATCAATATATTCCTTTTAAAAGAATGACTGGAAATGGTGGACTACATCTTTTTATAGAATTAGAAAAAGGACTGGATTCACGTATGCTTTTGAAAAAATGCTATCAAAAGGGAGTTGTTTTTTCTCCAGGAGATGTTTTTTACTCAGATGGAGGAGGAAGTAATACATTTCGATTAGGATTCTCGCGGTTAAAAGAAGAGGATATTGTTCATGGAATTAAAATAATTGGTGATACCTTAAAAAATGAAAATTGGGAGTTGGAAAAATGAAAGTTGGCGTGATTATGGGAGGCGTATCTTCCGAAAGACAAGTGTCCCTCATGACTGGGGAAGAAATGATTGCACATTTGGATAATAGTAAGTACGAAGTTGTTCCTATTAGACTTAATGACAAAAAAGAGCTTGTTGAAAAGATAAGCAACCTTGATATTGCGCTGTTAGCACTTCATGGAAAATACGGAGAAGACGGCACGATTCAAGGTACACTAGAAACTCTCGGCGTTCCATATACCGGAAGTAACATGCTATCAAGCGGTATTTGTATGGATAAAAATATGTCAAAAAAAATGATTCGTTATGAGGGTATTCAAACACCGGATTGGCTTCATATTTCAAATATGGAAGATCTTCAACTTGAAGAAATAGACAAAATGGGATATCCATTAGTTGTAAAACCAAATTCAGGTGGTTCTAGTGTAGGAGTAAAAATCGTATATGATAAGGATGCTTTATTATCCTCGCTTGTGGAGGTATTCAAATGGGATTCTGAAATTGTAATTGAAAAATATATAAAGGGCGAAGAAATTACTTGTTCCATTTTGGACGGAAAACTTTTACCGATTATTTCAATTCAACATACGGCAGAGTTTTTTGACTATCATGCAAAATACGATGATGCGGCTACGATTGAAGAGATTGTGGAACTTCCAGTCACAACTCAAAAACGTGTCGCTGAGGCTGCAATGGCATGCTATAAGGCATTAAAATGCAGTGTTTATGCTCGAGTTGATATGATTATAAAAGATGGAATCCCATATGTCATGGAAGTGAATACATTGCCAGGGATGACAAAAAATAGCTTACTACCAAAAAGCGCTCAAGCGGTGGGAATCTCTTATAGCAAGCTATTGGATATGATTATTGAAGTCTCTTTACAGACTAGGAGAAACGAAGGTTTTTAAACTAGAAATAGAATGGAAAGCAACTATTGAGTTAGGAGTTTAGACCGATGAGTTCGAGATATGGAAGAGATACAATTGTTGAAGTGAATTTAGATGCTGTAAAACATAATGTGAGTGAATTTAAAAAGCGTGTGAACGATGAAAATATTACAATGATGGCAGCTGTCAAAGCGAATGGGTATGGCCATGGAGCAGTTCAAGTGGCGAAAGCAGCAATTGAAGCAGGAATTCATCAACTTGCTGTTGCATTTGTAGATGAAGGAATTGAACTGCGCGAGGCAGGAGTGACTGTACCGATTTTAGTTTTAGGCTATACGTCGGTTGAAGCTGTTAAAGATGCTATTGAGTATAATATCATGATAACGGTATATAGAATAGAGGATTTAAAGGGTATCAATGATATTGCTAATCAGCTTGAAAAGAGCGCACGCATTCAAGTGAAAATCGATACAGGAATGAGCCGTATTGGTCTACAAGAAGATGAAGTCTTGCTGTTTTTAGAAGAACTAAAAAACATGAAACATATAGAAGTAGAAGGTATGTTTACACATTACTCTACAGCTGATGAAGCTGATAAAACATATACAAATATGCAAACGGGTTTATTTGAGCAAGCTGTAAATACAGCAAAAGAGCTAGGAATTCATCTTCCTTATATTCACAGTTCAAACAGTGCTGGATCAATGGAGCTTGGTAATACGTTTCAAAATATGGTTCGTGTTGGAATTGGTATTTATGGTATGTATCCTTCAAAAGAGGTAGATCATACAGCCGTGTCTTTAAAGCCTGCATTATCATTAAAGTCGAAAGTAGCTCATATTAAGCAAGCGAAAAAAAATCGTGGTGTAAGTTACGGGAATAAGTATGTAACAACGGGTGAGGAATGGATTGTGACTGTACCAATTGGATATGCGGATGGTTACAATCGTCAATTATCAAATAAAGGATATGCATTGATTAACGGAATTCGTGTGCCTGTTCTTGGCCGTGTTTGTATGGATCAATTAATGTTGGATGTTACAAAGGCAATGCCTGTACATGTTGGTGATGAAGTGGTTTTTTATGGAAGTCAAGGCAAGGAATCGCTTAATGTAGATGAGATTGCAGATACATTAGGTACGATTAACTATGAGGTTACTTGTATGTTAAGTAGAAGGATACCTCGTATTTATATAAAAGATGATAAGCCAATTGAAATAATAAACGAACTACGAAAAAGTCTATAATACAGATAAGGACGTCTTAAGACATGTTGTCTTATGGACGTCCTTTTTTCGGTAATACAATATTGAATGATGTACCTTCCGAAAGTTCGCTTTCGACAGAAATTGTGCCATTATGAGCAAGTACAAGTTTATAGACAATCGCCATTCCAAGTCCAGTACCTTCAGAGGAAGAATCAGTTGTTGTTCCACGGTAATATTGTTGAAAAAGATTTTCTAGCATATGAGAGGACATGCCAACGCCATTGTCCATAATATGGATTACTACATTTTTGTCATCGTCAGAAAGTGTTGTGTATATATCGGTGTGTTCAGGATTGTGTAAAATTGAATTCATTAAAATGTTTTGTAAGATACGCTGCATAAATTTATAATCAAATTCAGCGTGAATGACATGTGTTTTCGTTTTAAAATGAAGACTATAGTTCGTCGCTTGTGGATCGTGACTAATATCGGCAACAACTCGTTTTGTAAATTCAACTAAATCTTGATTCGCCTTATTTAACGGTAACTTACCTTCAGTACAATTTAATTGTAAGACGAGGCTTAAATCTTGAATTAATTCTTCCATATGTTTTCCTTTATCATCAATTTCTTGGATAAAAGATTGAACCTCTTCTTTTGACCACTCATACTGATCATTTAATAAAAGTGCCGAATATCCCTTAATATATGTTAGTGGTGTTTTTAAATCATGCGAAATACCAGCAATCCATTCTTGTTTGGCGTTCTCTATTTTTTCTCTTTCTATTTCAGAAGCTTGTAATTTTCCAGCTAATATTTGGAGCTGTTGAAGTACCTCTTGATATAGTAGATAACGCTTACGAAGTTTTCCTTTTCGTGTATAAACCCTTTGCAAATCTATAGGTTGCTTATAGTTTTCTTGTGAGAGTTGATGGATCCAAGTCATTATGAATCCAATTGGACCACCAAAATACCATCCAAATAAGACAATACAAATAATTGTACTAATAACAAAAATCCCGGCTACAAACAAACCTTCAGTGTTTTCATTAACAATGATACCGAACAGCGGAAGAATACCTTCAACAATAATGACAATGCAAAAACCGGTTACAAGCATCCAAAGAATAAGTCCTATTGCTAAATGGAATGTAAATCGAGTTTTTATTCGCATATAAGTGCCTCATTTGGAGGAATAAATTTATAGCCAATTCCTCGTAAATTTACAATGATTTTTGGTTTGCGTGTATCATCCCCAAGTTTTTTTCGCAGTTTGGATATATGGATCGTGACGGTTTTTTCTTCTCCAAAAACATCGTTTCCCCATACAAATTCGTAAAGCTGAGCAGTCGTGAAAATACGATTCGGATTTTTGCAAAAGAAATGTAGTAATTCCAGTTCTTTTGCTGTGCATTCTACCGAATGATTTTTAACTGTTAATGTCGCAGATTCAGGATTAAAAGTGAAGTAGTCATAATTGTATAAAGTACTTTGTTGTTGTGAACTCTCATACATTTTTTGACGACGAAGGATGACTTTAATTCGAGCTATTACTTCTAAAGGATTAAAAGGTTTTGTAATATAATCATCTCCGCCTATTCCTAAACCGGTCAATTTATCGAAGTCAGTTGAGCGCGCACTAATAAAAATGATGGGTGTACTTGTATTTTTTCGAATTTCCGTACATAGTTCAAATCCACTTATATCTGGGAGCATGATATCAAGCAAAATAATATCATATACATTTTCTTTGATACGTTGCAGCGCATCTTTGCCTGTTGAGGTAGTTTCTATATGAATGAAATTCTCTTTCCTTAGTATTATTTCTAATAATTTCAATATACCAACTTCATCATCTATTACTAATATTTTTGCAGATTCCATTTCAAATTCCCCTCATTTCAAATTCATCATATCAATTTATTTTCTGTAGATGTGTATCCTAATAAAAAAATATTACAAGCATTTTCCATAGAGTTTACTTTGATTTTACTTTCATTCGTTATGCTTATTTTAACATATCGATATAAAGTAGGAGGGACAATGAGTGGAAACTATTATTAAAATTAACAAATTAAGTAAGTCGTTTAAGGGAACTGAAACGGTTTCTAATGTCAATATGAAAATTAACAGAGGAGAAATTTATGGTTTTCTAGGACCAAATGGGGCTGGAAAAACAACTATTATGAAGATGATCTTAAATTTAGTAAAACCATCTTCAGGTGAAATCATTGTATTAAATCAGCCTGTTTTACCAACATCTTATCAATATTTAGAAAAAATAGGCAGCATCATTGAATACCCAGTGTTTTATGATCGGTTAACAGCAAAGGGAAATTTAGACTTTCACTGTGAATACATCGGATATCATGATAAAAGAGCGGTGGGGGAAGTTTTAGAAATTGTTGGACTTAAAGAGGTGGCAAATAAAAAAATTCATGAATTTTCTTTAGGGATGAAGCAACGATTAGGGATTGCGCGGGCAATTGTTACGAAACCAGAAATTTTAATTCTTGATGAACCTATCAATGGACTTGATCCAATTGGTATTAAAGACATTCGAGAGCTCTTATTACATTTAAAAAAGGAATATAGAATTACCATTTTAATTTCAAGTCATATTGTCTCAGAAATTGAATCTATTGCAGATACTATAGGCATTATTAATCAGGGTGAATTATTAAAAGAAGTAAAAATGGAAGAGATCAGAAAAGAAAATATCGAATATCTTGAAATTGAAGTAGACAATTTGAAGAAAACGACACAGGTGTTGGAAGGTAAATTGGGAATTAAAAAGTATGAAATAGTGAACCAAAATACGATTCTGATTTTTGAACAAGCCATTTCTCAATATCAAATCAATAAAGAATTGATATTGGATGAAGTCATAGTAAAGAGAATTGAAAGAAAACAACACAATTTAGAAGAGTACTTTTTAAACCTTATTAATGGAGGCGGTCAACATGTTTAAACTTATGAAACTAGAATGGAAAAAACATCTCTTATCCAGCTATTTTAAAGGACTAGCGATTTGTATTGTAGGAATTTTCGTTGCTGTCGGTCTTATGGCAGTGGGTTCTAAAGGTGAGAGTGAACAAATGTTTCCAGATTATGCCGGATTTATGACTTTAACGAATACTCTTATTCGAATAACATTTATAATTTTTTCAAGTGTAATTTTGTCGCGTTTAGTAATTGATGAATATAAAAGCAAAACGATTCAATTCGTGTTTACCTATCCACTACAACGGAAAAAATTACTTCCAGCTAAATTATCAATTGTATTTGCATTTTGCTTTTTTAGCATAATTTTCACTACTTTTATTATCAGTATGTTAACTTTTTTCTTAAACCTAATTATAGGATTCTTCGAAACACCTGTTAGTATGAATGAAATAATTGCTACAATTCCAACTACTATTATTCATGCATTTATGATGGCGGGAGTAAGTTTGATTCCTTTATATTTTGGTATGAGAAAAAAATCAACAGCTACAACAATTACCTCAGCTGTATTAATGAGCTTTTTAATAAACTCAACTGTTACAAATAACGGTAGTTCGACTAGTTTATTCGAATTTATTGGAGTACCAATTGCATTCTGTCTACTCGGTCTATTAATAGGCTACCTATCTTATTATAAAATTGACGAAATTGATGTTGCTTAAATAAAAAAGAGATGGAATAATACTCAAATTCAGTAAGGGATGGCGAATAAAAATTGAAAAAAATGATACTAACTTGCACTGCATTAATTGTAACTGGAGGATTAATTTTTAGTTTTAAAGAAGTAAGAGGAAAGAGTTTTGAAAAAGAAAACTCCTTAGATGCAGATAGTATTGAAGAAATAGAGATAAACAACGAATCTTGGGATATTGAGTTCAAAAATACGAAATCAAAAAAAATAACAATCGAAGTTAAAGGAAAACAAAAGGACAAGAAAAGAGATCCTGTAACAATTAATAATGATGGAAAGAAAATAAAAATTAATCAGAAAGACCAAAAGGGAATACTTGAAGGATTCAGTTTTGGGAAGAAAGGTACTATCTATATTTCTATCCCAAAGAATGAAATAGATACAATTACATTAAATAATAGTTTCGGTGATATAAAAATGAATGATGTAGCCACTAAAAATATTGTAATTTCAAATGACTCTGGTGCTGAAAAAATTGAAGGACTGTCAGCAGATAACGGTAAATTCACATCAAAAGATGGGGAATTAAGTTTGAAGGATAGTTCGTTACAGGAATTAACAGTAGCTTCTACTACTGGTGATAATTATATTTCAAATGTGACTAGTCCTAGAATAAAAGTTACCTCAACAGATGGTGAAATATCAATTAAAAATGCAAAAGAAGAAAAATCATTGTTTGTAGAAACAAAATCAGGAGATATCGCTGTATCTTATAAAGAATCTCCAACTTCATTAATGCTTACTGTTAATAGTCTTTCATCTGATACAACAGTTAATCTAGGGAGTTTTAAGAAAAAAAGGGATACTGAAAAATCAAAAGAAGGAACCATTGGTGATGCAGCGAATAAATTAGAGGTTTTAAGTAAAGAAGGAACTATAAAGATAAATTAACATATTTGCTGATTTGAAATAAAGCTTGGCTCAAAAGATTAATTGTATTTGGAAACAAACAATAAGAACCCATTTTGAACAAATTTTTAAATGGGTTCTTATTGTTCAAATCATATTTAAGTTTTATAAAAAAGTTCGATCATTTTCTTTGTTCTTTTTTGTTGAACTTACATTACAATGATAAAAAAATTAAACTTCTTTTTTTGCCTGTATTCTTAGATAATGAAGTAACTCCCTTGATGCAAACTCAACAAACCCGCTGATAAAATCTAATTTATCCTCTGCTAAAAAGGGAGTATAACCTTGAGGATTTCCAACATAACCTTTGGGAGCAATCGATTTAGTTCTTTCGCCTCCTTTTTGCCACTCTTCCTGATCTTCCTTACTTAATAGCCTAGGGGATAGTTCCTTGATTTTTTCTTTTCTCACCAAATCGGGAAAATATTTTAGGAATCGTGCTGTCCCCTGCGCTCCTGCGTGAAAATCTGGATAGTGAGGAGGGGGCTCGAACGAACCAAAGGAAAAATCGATATCAAAAATCAAAAATTCTTCTTGATCTTTTGTGATCCCTAGCTGATTCGCTAACAAATTAGCAATAACCGAACGAACATCAATATTTAGTGTTTGCCTTGTCTTTCTAATTGCTCCTATCAGCGCATCACCATGCTGTTGATCTCCGTGTATATCAACGACAAATATATGCTTTGCTCCCCATCTGAATAGGGATTCCCACATATCGAATAAGACTGCATGTACGGTTTCCTTTCTTGATGTAAAAGAACCGGGAAATGCACCCGTAACATGATTTACACCAAAATAATAAGGAGGTGCTATTATAGCTGGAATGTTCTCTTTTTCTAATCTTTTCTTTATATAACGACAAATATAATGGCTCTCGTAAATATCTACCCCCGTAGGTAAGTGGGGCCCTTGTTGTTCAATTACACCAGTCGGTGACAGCACCACTGCACCTTTTTGTAATGCCTCTTCAATTTCTAGCCATGTCATATCAGCAACAGTATCTTTGAAAATAGAATACATGAATCTACCCCATTTCATATATTTGAATTAAGTTATTCAATTTGTAGGCTGTAATTAAGGGGAATAACTTAATTATATAGTTAGAAATTCACCTTCTATAATCATTATTCCTTTTGCATACCTTGTTCTGTTAATATTCAATTAGAAAAGAAAAATTTCGTATTAAATCTGAAATAAAACGAAAAACATGTATTTGCAGTTAGAGAGATTATATCTAATATGAGAACGGATGACGAAAAACTTAAGTTTGCAGCTGACCATTATGAAAAGATTTTTCGATCCATTAAGAA
Organism: Bacillus sp. UNC322MFChir4.1; assembly: GCF_000746135.1. Classification (NCBI taxonomy): domain Bacteria; kingdom Bacillati; phylum Bacillota; class Bacilli; order Caryophanales; family Bacillaceae; genus Bacillus; species Bacillus sp. UNC322MFChir4.1. The sequence goes on along the minus strand of NZ_JQKQ01000013.1, from coordinate 120,077 downwards.
TATTCTCTATTATCGTTTTGGGGAAGAATGTGTTTCTTAACTTGATAGCGATGTGGCGGGAACCCTAAATCAGCATCTCCAAAACAAGGAGACGTGCAGAATTAAAAAGAACAGACTTTTCTTTTTTGAAAAGTCTGTTCGGAAATAAATAAATTTAAGTAATTACCATCCAAGCCAAACAGTACCTTGGTGCCATGAACCATCTGTATTTACTAGAGTTACAACATAGTTTCCTGCTTTCATAGGACCAAAGTAGTTATAAACATAATTGCCACCACTCATTGGTCCTCCTGTTACAGTATGGGTTACGGTGTTTCCTGATGATAAACTTTTTACTACAACTTTAAAATTAAAATTTTTATTGTTTTGAATAGCTACTCCAATAGTTCCGTTGGCTGCTACAGATACAGTTTTTTGCACTTGAATTGATGTAGAAAAATTATACTTACCGGAATATCCCCAATCAAATGCTGTAGCTGCTTTTTCTCCAATAAGATTATTTTTATCAGAAAAATTTGGTGCAAATGGTCTTTCGGCTTCATTTGTATTTTCAACTATACTTTCAATTCTATCTGAAATATACTGTTGGTTTTCTGAATAAGCTGTTTCAGTTGCTTTATTCGGAGAACTCACAGGTTGTACTGTATCAGCTGATGCTGCACCAATCCCCCCAGTTAATGCAATACCTGTCGCTAATGCCCCGACTACTAATTTCTTGAACATAAAAAATCCCCCTTTAATAGTTTTGTAACTTATACCCCAAATGTATCATCTTTTTAAAAAAAGTAAATATTTAGAATTTATAGAAATATTTATTTCATTATTAGAAATATTCAGTCTTAATTTTATCAAAATTTATTGAAAAAATATTCATTCATAAATTACTGTAAAATAATAAAATTTTCGTTTTGGGGACACTTTAAATTACTAGCTTGATGGGCATGTGGCGGTACCTCTTATAATAACTTTTCCCTCTTTATTTTCTGCATGATTCCATTCAACTTGTATTTCGAATGTTCCATCTGTAGCGTTGGAATAAAGTTTGATAATATATGCTATAAAGCTCTATCTCTTATTTCCTTTATGATAAACTCAACAATTTTATCAGGAGAAAATGTTCCGTCTATTACAGCATCTGAATTGGGTTTTATTGTAGTTTCCATTTCTAAATAAGCTATTCTTCCATACTTCAGATAAAAACTTAAATCATTGTGTATTTCTGTCATTGTATTATTTTTGTAATCCCTAATTAAACGTCTGGCCATTGCTATGTCTAAAGGAGTGTCAATATAAATTGAAAGATCAATAAGTTTTTTCATTCTATCATTCTTATATGAGAACGGATAGTCAAGCAATATGTATGAGGGTGCTTCCTTAGAATTTATTAAATAATCAATATCAGAGAGCATAGGTTCCAAATTCCATTGGTTATAATCAGATCCTTCTTTCACCCAATTAATTAAATCTTCTGGTGAATCTTCAAAGTCATAATCATCAAAGAACAATTCTTTTGAATTCTTCAATTTATGGCTTAATTTCTTTGTTATTGTAGTTTTTCCTCCACCAGACACAGCTGCAATTGAAATGATTTTTGGCCTTATTGTCATTATAAAAACCTCCTATCTATCTGTATAACTCCTTAATCTTACCCAAGTGCTTAAAACAAATATTTCAAAATTATGGAGTTATCTCAAATTTTTTATTTTATTAAAGAGACACTTACCATACTTAGGAAAAGCGCCCTCAATAAGCCTTACTTCATTAAATGGCCCGATTGTTGAATAGAATGACGCACATTTTTTAAAACAACTTTATTATCACTTTACAAAATTCGCGTTTTGTTGACGGTCATGGAGAAATTTCATATAAAAGATCATGAATGGAAATAAAAACAGCTTTTGACCCATTTGAACCCCATGAAGCGCTAATTGTATGATAACTAGAAGAAAAGGATGATACATTTTAAATCGAAACAGGGAAAGATTTGAAAAAGAGATATAAGGGAGATTACAAAAGAAACCCTCTTATATATCGATGTTTCTTACGATAAATAAGAGGGTTTTGTATAAAATGTTAATTCACTTTCTTAATAAATCCTTTATAGTGACGTTTCACAAGCTGGCTTTCTAACGTTTTCATCGTTTCTAGTGCAACACCGACGATAATGAGTAAGCTTGTCCCGCCAATTTGAGCAGAAGCTGGCAGGTCAGAAATTTTTGTGAATATAATCGGCAAAATAGAGATTGACCCTAAAAAGATTGCGCCGATAAAAGTTAATCGATATAAGATTTTTGTTACATATTTCTCTGTCATGATTCCTGGGCGAATGCCTGGAACATACCCATTTTGCTTCTTCAAGTTTTCAGCCATTTGTTCAGGGTTTACTTGAACGAACGCATAAAAATATGTAAATGCAATAATGAGTCCAAGGTATAAGCACATTCCAATTGGGTGCCCAGAATCAAAATTTGTATTGATCCATTTGGACACTGCAGAGCTTGGAAATAGCTGCGCAATTGTTCGCGGCGTCATTAAAAATGCGGAAGCAAAGATAACAGGGATGACACCTGCACTATTTACCTTAAGAGGTAAGTGTGTATTTTTTGCTCCTTGATACGGAGTGTTCCCATTAGAAGCTTTTGCATATTGAATAGGAATTTTCCGATTTGCTTGTTGTATGTAAATGACACCAACGATGATAGCTAAAACAACTAAAATAATTAATGCAATTTTTATAATATGCATAAAGAGTTGATCTCCAGCACTATGAATTTGTTGTAAGTATATTTGATTCATAATACTTGGAATTCCTGCCACAAGCCCGGCAAAAATAATAATTGAAATTCCGTTACCGACTCCATTTGCTGTAATTTGTTCGCCTAGCCACATTAAAAATGCAGTACCAGCAGTTAATACGGTAGCAATTAATAAGTAGGTTTTCCAACCTGGATCCGTTATTAATTGTCCACTTGCCATATTGTTAAAGCCAATAGACATTCCTATCGACTGAATGAATGCAAGAACAATTGTAAAGTAGCGGGTAAATTGAGCTGATTTTTTACGGCCCATTTCACCTTGCTTTGCCCACTCTGCAAATTTAGGAACGACATCCATCTGTAATAACTGCACGATGATGGAAGCTGTAATATACGGTGTAATGCCTACTGCGAAAATTGAAAAGTTTTGTAAGGCACCTCCGCCAAATACATTGAGCATTCCTAAAATATTTGTTTGATCATGTAGTTTTAATACCTCAGCATTAGTATGAGGAACTGGAATGAATGTGCCAATCCGAAAAACGATTAACATCGCTAAAGTAAAAAGGATTTTGCTCCTGATCTCAGTTACTCTCATAAAGTTTGAAATTGTACGAAACATCATTTCGCCTCCTATTTGTTTACCAGTTATGTAAAGTAAAACTAGCTTTTATATCCTCACGTATAAACTGTAAACCTCCTTCCGATTAAAATTCATTATGACAAATGGATTTTCAAACAGTTTACGGATATAAAATAGAGAGATGTTTATGTTTTCGTAACAACTTGTTAACCATAATATAACTATAAAACAAATATTTGTACAGAGGGAAGGATAAAAAGATACATACAAGGGATTGTTACTAGATTATAGATGAAATAAATTGTTATAATTTTCTTAAAAAGGGGTTCACTTTATGGAATTTCAGTTATCTAATATAGATGGGGAAGAGTTAACGATTGCAAAGATTCAAGAAGCAATGGAAGCTGGTAAGTTAACATCAAGAGAACTTGTTATGTATTATTTGTATCGAATTGCAAAGTATGATAAAGCAGGACCTAATATAAACGCTATACTTGAAATGAATCCGGATGTGATTTTCCTTGCTGAATCATTGGATTATGAGCGAAAGAAAAAAGAAAAACGAGGACCTCTTCATGGGATTCCAGTTTTATTGAAAGATAATATAGAAACAGGAGATAAAATGCATACAAGTGCTGGTATGCTTGCTTTAGAAAATCATGTGAGTCAAAAAGATGCGTTTCTAGTGAAAAAGCTTCGAGACGCAGGAGCTATTATTTTAGGAAAAACGAATATGACAGAATTAGCTAATGGCATGTCTCTAAAAATGTGGGCTGGATATAGCGCAAGAGGAGGTCAAACTTTGAATCCTTATGGTCCTGGAGAATTTTTTGTAGGTGGGTCCAGTTCTGGTTCCGCTGCTGCAGTTGCTGCAAACTTTACAGTATTATCAGTTGGTACAGAGACTGATGCCTCTATTTTAAGTCCAGCAATACAAAATTCAGTAGTTGGTATTAAACCGACTGTTGGACTTATTAGTAGATCTGGCATCATTCCGTTTACGTATTCACAAGATACCGCAGGGCCCATTGCTCGAACTGTAGAAGATGCTGCGCTTTTATTAAGTGTACTGAGCGGCAAAGATGAACTAGACCCAGCAACTTATCGCTGTGAAGAAGATGCTGTACAAGATTATACGGCATTTTTAGATAAGAGTGGGTTAAAGGGAGCGCGCATTGGTGTGTTTCAGCAAGTTTCTGAGGAGAATTTTCTACCAGGTGAGTTCGATGAAAAATTATTCTTTAATGTAATTCACATTCTAAAAAAAGAGGGAGCAGAAGTCATAGAGAATATTGAAATTCCTTCTTTTCATAGAAAATGGAGTTATGAAGTGCCAACGTATGAGATAAAACATAGTTTAGGAAATTATTTGTATCAACTACCATCACAGGCTCCTGTTCATAATGATCATGAATTAATAGAATTTAATAATAAACTTGGTGATACAGCATTAAAGTACGGACAAAATATGCTTGAATATAGAGAGTCTTTACCAAATACATTAAGTAATTCGGAATACATAATGGCGAGATTAGAAGATCTTTATTATTCACAAAATGAAGGAATAGATTTTGCGCTTCAAACATATAATCTAGATGCCATTTTATTCCCCGCCTATGCCGGAGCTACTCTTTCTGCAAAAGCAGGTTATCCATCAATTGCTTTACCAGCAGGATATATGGAAAACGGGCGTCCATTTGGCATTACTTTTGCTGGAACGGCATTTACTGAAGGGACTTTAATTAAGATTGCTTATGCTTTTGAGCAAGCAACAAGATTTCGGAAACCTCCTAGTTTTATAGAGAAAATATAGTTGTTTTTGATGTAAGAAAAGCAGAACTGATGAATAAAAAATATGTACGGGTAGTGATATAGTGAAGATTGGTAAATTTGGAGAAGTCAATAAATTAAGTATCGATACAATTAGGCATTATATGGACTTAGGATTGATTGTACCTGAAAAGAAGGGCGGGCATTATTTTTTTGATGAGCGCTGTCAAAATGATTTAGAGACTATTTTAGAATTTAAAGGGATGGGCTTTAGTTTAAACGAGATTAAACAATTTTTTCTATATAAAAATTTTGGGGAACTTACGGATTATGAACATGATTCGTACTATCAATCTTTATTTATGGATAAATATAAGCGGGTTGAGCAGGAAATAAATAATTTAGTAGAAATAAAGGACAATTTAAAGACGAAATTAGATGAAATATCAGCGAAATCTAAAGGTTCAAGATTAATGACGGGAATTGATTTAAAAGTACTTGATTTGCTGAAATGTTTAAGGTGTAGCGAAAAACTTATTATTCAAGATGGGATCATTCATAGAAATCAAATTATGGAAGGAAAGTTAATTTGCGATTGTGGTGAAGAATATCTTGTTGAATCAGGTATTTTAAAGGTTGGTAATTCATGTCAAGCAACTACTAGCCCCCATCTTGAAGAATTTGTCCTTGAATATATACATGAAACTGATCCAGCTTATTTGGAAAATATCCAAAAAGTTGGAGGATGGTCAAAGAGGAAACTCGGTCAATTAGACTTAAATAATAAAGTATTACTTGAGTTAGGATCCGGAGTTGGTTTTTTTCTGCGAAATATTTTTCGGGATTTACCGGAAAGTTGCTTGTATATTGCTGTTGATCGCAACTTAGAGCGGCATCGACTTTTAAAAGGTGTATTAGAGAGAACAGGTTTAAAGAGAAACATGCTCTTTATTTGCGCTGATTTCTTACATATACCTTTACAGGATCACTCTGTCGATGTCGTGATTGATTATTCAGGTACTAGTAATTACAGCTTCGAACATGAGGAGTTTTTGCTTCGTGAAGTGGATTTTCTATTCAAGCCTAATTGTTACATATTGGGATCATATATTGCTTTTAAAAATTTTAGCATCAAAAGCAAAATCGAAGCTAGATTTAGAGACAACTTTATAGCTAGAAAAATTAAGGAAAACATCAACGGTTTAGAGTATATAGCTCTTGAGGAAAGGACTTCAAAATATATTGATAGAGGTGGAAAGTACGAAAATTTCTTTGTGCAGGGGGAAGAAATTTATTCATATTCATTTTTTGGTAAAAGATAGGGTTAACCCTATCTTTTTTCATTTTCCTTTAAAAATTTATGGATTATACCTATTGCTATTGGGTTCACTCGGCAGCTTAACCTTATTGTATAAAAAGTTAAGTGAGGTGGAGGATTAATGGAAGCACTACAAATGAGTGTAAGTAATGAAAAGAACAAAAAAGAAATGAAAAACCTATTTCTTTATTCTACAGGAAAAACTGTATCGATATTTGGTACAGCTATTTATAACTTTGCGTTAGGATTATACGTTTTAAAGCAGACGGGCTCGGCATTAAGCTTTGCAGTTACTCTTATATTAGGAATTATTCCGATGGTTATCATCAATCCGTTTGCTGGGGTGATTGTGGATAAGGTCAATAAAAAGACGTTAGTCGTTTGTATGGATCTTCTTAGCGGAATCTTGTTGGTTTCGGTTTATATATTATGTATGAAATATGAATTGAATTTACTCATCATTTACGTCACTACCTTCCTTTTGACGGTGTTTACTACTTTCTTTGGAATAGGTTTAGAAGCTGCGAAGCCAAACATTGTATCTGAAAAAATGTTGATGAATATTAATTCCATTGGTAAAATAATCGACTCAATCTCTTCAATTATGGGACCTATGTTAGGCGGAATTGTTTTTGCAATCTTTGATATGAGAACTTTTATTATCATAAATGGAATTTCTTTTATCCTTTCCGGACTATCGATGATGTTTATTCATTTTAAGCTTTTTAATTCCCAATCAGATAAAGATCATTCGGCTGAGAAAATTCATTTGATTAGAGATATAAAAGATGGATTTAACTTTCTATTTGAAAGAAAGAGTATTAAAAGCATGTTTATGATCTTAATATTAATTAATTTTTTTCTCGGCTTTTCTGTGACTGTTCCATTACCGTATATGATTAATACAGTCCTAAAGCTAGGGTCAAAAGAGTTTGGTATGATCCAAGGGGCTTTTCCAGTGGGGATGATTCTAGGAGCTTTATTGGTAAAGAAAATTACAGAAAGAATTTCCTATTCCATTCTTTTAAAATATATTAGCATTGCTTTATCGATTCTTATGATTTTATTAGGAGTTCCAGTTATGCTGAAAAGCTTACAATTGAACTCTATCGTTTTTACCTGTTATTTCATTGCTGTCTTGTTCTTGTTTGGGTTGTTCATAGCGCTAATTGATATCCCTCTCGCTTATTTTATGCAAAAAGAGATTCCAGATGAATATAGAGGTAGAGTACTAAGCATTGGCATTAGTATCGCGAAAATCATGCTTCCTATAGCGATGATTTCATCAGGAGCTCTATTAAATATTCTTCCTTCTTATGTCATGCCTATTGCAGGAGGCGTGTTATTCTTTCTATTAAATGTGCGTTCAATGAATAAGGAGAACTTTGAACTAACTTCAAAAAATATAAGTGTTTAATTTGTTATAGCGCGGATTATTGCGTAATAAAAGCAGCGTTATAGTTGAAAAAAACTCCTCTTCCAGTATACTGAATAAAGAAATTTATCTTAAAGGTAAAAGTGTGTTTGATCATTTATAGATCAAATTTCTGAAACGTATAAAAGAATGAAAAAGGAAAAGGTGTTATTAATGAAAACGTATATTGTAGTTGGGGCTGGGATTCTCGGAACATCTACTGCCTATCATCTTGCAAAAGAAGGAGCTCGTGTTACATTGGTTGATCGTCAAGATTTAGGGCAGGCAACGGATGCAGCAGCAGGAATTGTCTGTCCTTGGCTATCACAGCGCCGGAACAAAGCTTGGTATCAAATGGCGAAAGGTGGAGCTCGTTACTATGCTTCTTTAATTGAACAATTAGAAGCAGATGGTGAAACAGATACTGGTTATAAACGTGTAGGTGCAATTAGTCTCCATACAGAAGAGAAAAAATTAGATCAGATGGAGGAACGAGCGTATAAACGACGTGATGATGCTCCGGAGATTGGGGAAATTACACGTTTATCACCAGCTGAAACAAAAGAGCTTTTCCCACCATTATCAGTAGAATATAGTGCTGTATATATTAGCGGTGCTGCGCGTGTGAACGGTAGAGCACTTCGTCAGGCTCTTGTAAATGCAGCAAAGAAACATGGTGCTGTATATATGAAAGGAAATGCATCATTAGTTCATGAAGACAATCGAGTTATTGGTATTGAAGTAAATGGTGAAACGTTAACAGCTGACCAGGTAATTATAACTGCGGGTGCGTGGGCAAATGAGTTATTACAACCTCTTGGCGTTAATTTCTTAGTTACATTCCAGAAAGCGCAAATTGTTCATCTTCATGTACCAGACGTGAATACAGACAATTGGCCAGTTGTAATGCCGCCAAATGACCAATATATTCTTGCTTTTGAAGGTGGCCGTGTAGTAGTAGGCGCAACGCATGAAAATGACACTGGATTTGATTACAGAGTAACAGCCGGTGGATTACATGAAGTTTTTGATAAAGCACTATCTGTTGCTCCTGGTTTATCGAATAGCACGATGATGGAAACGAGAGTTGGATATAGACCGTTTACACCAGGATTTCTACCGGTAATTGGTGAATTACCTAACTTTGAAGGCATACTCGTTGCCAATGGACTTGGAGCTTCTGGGTTAACGGCAGGACCTTTTCTAGGTTCTGAACTTGCGAAACTTGCTCTTGGAGAACCGACTGAGCTGGATCTTAGTTATTATGATGTGGCAGGGGCAATTGAACAACTAAAGAATTAGAGAATACATATAGGGATAGCGCTACATGCCCATCAGCCTAAAAAATAAAATAATTGTAACGACTCAGCCATACATTTCATTTAGAAGTTTGGTAAGGGGTAATATTCCAGTGAAAATACGCTTACCTAGAGAAAGTTATTTTCGTTTTTCAGCATATAGATTGCTGCCATGAAGATAAAGTGAAATTTTCATCAGTGACGCTTTTCTCACTGATGGAAAGCTCTCACCAATCGGGCTTTTACGGGCAGTTGCCCCCATCTATCTTCTTCGTTTTTCTCTCAATCTTGAAGTTGGGGGCTTACTGTTTGTTAATGCGGGATAAAAACGGACCTACACCTAGGAGGCCACTGAAAAAGGAGTCCATCACCTACTATATACAGGTGATGGACTCCTTTTCACTTTCAATATACTGATAAAATATGTCTTATTTTTTCGAAACAATCACTTTTTCAGTGCCTCCACACCTTGCTGCTTTTCTTTGTTTTAAAACTTTGCGCGTGACAGGAAAAGGCCTTGACCGCTCCTATACATAGCCAGTCCTTCTCGACCATTTAAAAAAATGCTTTTCTGCCTTTTTTCATAGAATGACTGAGTAGTTACAAAATTTAAAGTGATGGATGTAACGGTACCCCTAAACGTAGTTTCTTACTTATTAGTTAAACTGGACATTTCAACAGATTTTTGTGTACAACGTTTCATAGCTGAAATGATAGCTGTTCGTAAGCCTTTTTCCTCTAATGTTGCTACAGCTTCTATTGTCGTTCCACCTGGAGAACAAACCATATCTTTAAGTGTGCCTGGATGTATTCCTGTTTCAAGTACCATTTTTGCAGAACCTAATACAGCTTGAGCTGCGAACTTATATGCTTGAGTTCTTGGCATACCATCTAGTACAGCCGCATCTGCCATGGCTTCTATAAACATATATACATATGCTGGAGAAGAACCACTTACAGATGTTACAACATCCATTAATTTTTCATTTACGATCTCTGTTTGGCCAAAACTATTAAATATATTTAGTATGTCTTCTAGATCTTTTTCTGTAACCATTTCATTCGCACATAACGCAGACATTCCTTCTCCGACAAGAGCAGGTGTATTTGGCATTACTCTAACAACTTTTAACTTTTTGCCGAAAGCATTCTCAGTACTCTTAATACTTTTTCCAGCAGCAATCGTTACGACTATTACATCGTTTTTTATCTGCTCTTTTATTTGGTTAATTACTGATGAGTATAGGTCTGGTTTGATTGATAAAATTAAAATATCAGCATTGTTAGCTACTTCATTGTTGTCAGTAGTTGTAGTTATGTCATATTTTTCACTAGCATTTTTTAAATGAATGACACTTATATCTGAACAAATTATCTTATCTGAAGAAACTATATTTTTGTTAATCATTCCACCTATCATAGCGATACCCATATTTCCGCATCCGATGAATCCTATTTGTTTGTTCATAATAACTCGCTCTTGCTCCTTTTATTATAAATTTTATTGGCTTGAAATTATTATTCTGAAAAAATAATATCCCGTACAGAAGAAATAAACATTATAAACTATATCGAGAGTAGTATAAAAAAACATTTTAAGAGAGTACGTTACTTTTTGCAATACAAAAAATATATAGAAATTACTTATTAACCGGAATTAAACTTGTCACCTTCCTTACTTTTTAAATATCTCTTGACATAAAAATGCGTTATATTGCATACTATATAAAAATTAAAGTGAAAATCGTTGAAGGGAACTAGTACATATATCTTCTTACGTAAGAGAGTGGAATTCGCAGGCTGAAAGATTCCTCGTATAGAAATTATCGAACCTATCCCTGAGTCCTAGACGAAAGTTTAGGCGTATGCCTGCGTTACAGGCGACAAGCGGATATAGATTTATATCAATGAAGGTGGTACCGCGGAACAATGACCGTTTCGTCCTTTTTTTAAGGACGGGGCGGTCTTTTTTATTTGGCTCTTTATTGCGAGATAGGCATCATTAGTGAGGGGTTCTTTGCTGCAAAGTGCACGTGGTAGAAGAATCGTTTGTCTCCATTTGAAAAAAAGAAGTAGCACAATTCACAAAAAATTTTTATTTTAGACTAGGAGGTACAAAAGTGAAAAAACAACGAATAGTCGTAAAAATTGGAAGCAGTTCCTTAGCAGCAAATCATGGCGGTATCTCTAGCGAACAGCTTTCAGATCACGTCGCCGCATTGGCAAGGCTGAAGCAGGAAGGACATGAAATCGTGCTGATTACATCTGGGGCCGTCGCCGCAGGTTTTTCCGCTCTCGGGTACCCCGGCCGACCTGTGACAATTAAGGGGAAGCAGGCTGCCGCCGCTGTCGGACAAAGTCTTTTGATGCAGGCGTATACGGAGGAATTCCGCAAATATGAGATTGTTACCGCGCAGCTTCTGCTGACAAGAAGCGATTTTTCCAGAAAAGAACAATACAGCAATGCCTACGCCACTTTATCGGAGCTACTAAACCGCTCCGCTCTTCCTATAATCAACGAAAACGATTCCATTTCTTTGGAGGAGCTGACGTTTGGTGATAATGACATGCTGTCAGCTTTAGTAAGCGGGCTTGTCTCGGCGGATATGCTTATGATTTTTACGGATGTGAACGGTTTGTATGACCAGAACCCCCAGAAAAATCCGGATGCGAAAAAGTATTACTTTCTACCTGAAGTTACGGAAGAAATCACTTTTCTTGCTGGAGATGCTGGTTCAAAACTTGGTACCGGCGGCATGAAATCGAAAATCGATGCAGCAAAGACGGCACTATCTCTCGGTGTGAGTGTATTCATCGGAACCGGACGTGGACAAGAGAAATTTTTAGATGTGTTGAAGGGGAAAGGTGATGGAACGTATATCGGCAATGCGCCTCAAAAAGTGATCAAGATGAACAAACAATGGATCGCGCTTCATTCGCTTGTCAGCGGACAAATTGAAGTGGATGCCGGAGCAGCCACTGCCATCATTCAGCGTGGAAAAAGTCTTCTGCCTGCCGGTGTTACTGATGTGCTTGGGATCTTTCAAGCCGGCGAAGTAGTGGAGGTCATCACACAAGAGGGACGCGTAATAGGGAAAGGACAGTGCAGATATAGTACAGAGGAATTGCGAGAACTAAAAGGTATGCAGAGCCACGACATTCAAGCGCGAGGTGAAAGGCATAGCTACGAGGTCATTCATAGGGATAATTGGATTTCATTTTAAGAATAGAGAGATGGATCGTTCAAGTGAAGAATAATCTATGCAGGAGAGTCGTGGATGGTAGTGTCTAGTTGGCGGAGTTGGACACGTATCAAATTTTATACTTTTTATCTCTAAAAGGAGGAAACGAAAATGAATGAAGTGTTAGCAAAGGGACAAAAAGCGAAACAGATTGCAGGAGAGCTTGTGACCAAATCGACGGATGAAAAAAATAAGGCACTGGCGGCTGTCGCTGAGCAATTGATAGTAGAGACATCTTATATTTTGGAGGAGAACAAACGGGATATCGAACAAGGGAAAGCGAAAGGAATGTCCGCTTCTCTTCTTGACCGCCTCATGCTGAATGAGCAGCGCATTATTGATATGACAGAGGGTATTCGGCAGCTGATTGATCTATGCGATCCTGTCGGAGAATGTGTAGCTGCATGGGAACGGCCGAACGGATTGTCTATTCAAGAAATGCGCGTGCCGCTTGGTGTTGTCGGAATGATTTACGAGGCGCGGCCGAACGTGACGGTAGATGCGGCTACAATTTGCTTGAAAACAGGTAACGCAGTGATCCTGCGTGGTAGTTCTTCCGCTTCTTATTCCAACAAAGCCATCGTCGCTGTCATTCATCGTGCGCTCAAACAAACGAGCTTACCTCCAGAAAGCGTCCAGCTCATTGAAGATAATTCACGAGACAGCGCAAAGCAGCTGTTTACATTGAACGAGTACTTGGATGTTCTTATTCCAAGAGGTGGCAAGCAACTGATTGATACTGTAGTGAGAGAAGCGTCTGTTCCTGTATTGGAAACAGGTGCGGGAAATTGTCACATGTTCATTGATGAAACAGCGGAAAAACAGATGGCATTCGATATGATCGTAAACGCTAAAACACAGCGTCCTTCTGTATGTAATGCGATTGAAGCAATTATACTTCATGAAAATTGGGCGCAGCGATTTGGTGCCGAGCTGTTTTCTTTTTTGAAGGGAAGAGGAGTGGAACTGCGCGGAGATAAGAAAGCACTAGCAATTGATTCTTCTCTTATACCCGCCTCAGAAGGAGACTGGGAAACAGAGTTTTTATCTCTTACGTTGGCAGTCAGAATCGTTTCCTCTGTTGAAGAAGCAATTCGCCACATCAATACTTATGGCTCCATGCATTCCGAAGCGATCATTACAGAGAACGAGGAAAATGTCAGCAAATTTTTCACATCCGTCGATGCCGCAGCGCTCTATCATAATGCTTCGACACGCTTTACTGACGGTTTTGAATTTGGCTTCGGCGCAGAAATTGGTATCAGCACGCAAAAGCTGCACGCTCGTGGACCGATGGGACTACCTGCATTGACTTCCACAAAATATGTGATTCGTGGGAATGGGCAGATTCGGGAATAAGAAGTAGAAGGACATTTGCAAAGCTCCTCTTGTTGTATTTTCGCTTTTAGTTTCTATCACTTTTTTCGTATTAAAGTGGTTTCTAAAAAACTCAAACTTAGCTTGATGGACATGGGGGGCACGACATGTCCATCACCTTAAGAATTTTTTTGTTTTAACTTGTAATGGTTTTTTTTACATAATTGTGATACTATTTTCCTTTATAACAAAAAAAGGACGTGACATATAGTGATTAAAATTGAAATACCAGCACCAAACGTTACGATTACACAGCGCAAACAAGTAATTAAAGGTGATGAACCGATAATTACTCCAATTAATGGATTTATTGATTTTCACATGATTCCAAGAGATAAAGGCGGCATTTTTATGTTTTTTGATATAAATGATGAGCTTCTGTTTGTTGGAAAAGCACGTAAATTACGTCAAAGAATTAAAAAACATTTTGAAGATAATGTTTCACCAATGAAAGCATATAGAGATGAAGTATATCGAATTGATGCATGTATCGTAGAAGATCCGATGGAACGTGAAATTTACGAAACTTATATTATCAATGAGTTACAAGCGAAATATAATGTAGATAAAGTATTTTTTAAATAAAATGGGCTCAACCTTATGCTAACGGGTTCTCTTGGTGGGGACAAAACGGTAAAATAATATATAAAAAATGACCTGCTCGAATTATCGTGTAGGTCATTTTTTATTGATATATATCCATTTGTTTAGATGATTATTTCAATGTGATTCTTGTTTTTTTAGAGGAATGAATTTTCATGCTCACTATTTGTGAGTTTCAACCAGGAGAGATTCTTTGTGAACAAGAGCAAATGGCAAAGGGCAAATTACGGTTGCATATTTATTGTAGATATTAAATTTCCTAAGGGATTAAATTGTATTATACATTTTAATCCCTTAGGAAAAAGCATATGAATGTTTTTGTGTCAGTACTTTGGTATGTCAACACAGAACTAGACAATTTGTTCGAATTTGAACTTGATCTTTTATTATTTATTTTTCAAAATTCCATTAAGTTTTTTTCGATAATATTTTTGATAACTATCTTTATTAATTTTTTTTATATTAAATTTACCAATACTTCGTCTTACTTTTAAATCATATATTATAAGATGAGCATTCTTTTCATCTTTATATAAATCTTTAAACCATTCATATTTCTTCAATTCATTTATGTTTCTAGTTACGTCTTCTTCACTTGGTTTAAAAAAAGGAAGATATATAGAAAAGTTAAGTATATCTAATAAAAACCACAAATTTATTTCAACTCCTTATAAAGTTAAGCAATCATTTTTTATTCTTTTTTAATACCAATACACATATATTAACTTATTCTTCAAAAAGAAAGAAAGTCCTACCAATTATTATTACCTTATTGAGAATCTATTAAAACTGGATAACTTCACATAACCAAAAAAATACAAACATATACTGGTACAAGCAAACTTGAAAGGAGACAATCATGAATTGGTTAGAAGCCTTTATTTTAGGAATTATTCAAGGATTAACGGAATTTTTGCCAATTAGCAGTACTGGTCATTTGTATTTAGGGAGACACCTTTTTGGTTTAGATGAGGCAGGTCTTTTTTTAGATACGATGCTTCATATAGGGACGTTAATAGCAGTTTTTATTTACTATAAAAAAGAATTTCTGTATTTAATCAAAAATCCATTCTCAAAGTTAACGTATTTATTAATGATCGGAACAATTCCTGCAGTGGTAATTGGTTTATTGTTTAAAGATTTCTTTGAAGAAATTTCAAAAACGGGTATTACAGTCGGATGGGAATTTTTAGTGACGGGTTTATTCTTATACATGGCAGAGAAACAAAAAAGCGGACGGAAGAAGATGGACGATATTACATATAAAGACGCATTTATTATCGGTTCATTTCAAGCTGTTGCGATTTTCCCTGCAATTTCAAGGTCGGGGATGACGATTGTTGCTGCGTTATGGAGAAAGTTAGACCGTGAAACAGCAGCTTATTTCTCCTTTTTATTATCGACACCTGCAATTGTTGGAGCAATTATTTTACAGTCATTTGATGTTTTCCAAGGGAAAGCTGAAGCAATTTCTAATACGTCACTTATCGTTGGTACGCTATCGGCAGCGTTTTTTGGATATATTGCAGTTACCTGGATGATTCAATATTTAAAACATCATTCTCTTAAAATGTTTGCGTATTATGTATGGGCTCTTGGCATTTTAATTCTTACTTTACAATTTTCTGGTGTCTTTTAAGGGTGAAAGATTATGAAAAAATATGAGCGTTTATTTTATGGAGGATTTTTGCCGGAATTGTCTATGGATTAATTACGTACGCAGTCCTCGTTATGAAGGATAAAAATGAATGAATACATCACTGAAAATCAAAATCTTGTATTATCGTTATGATACAGGATTTTTTTAGTTTGTTATAAGTTTTAACATACATAGTAAAATAGGTGAAAAATTCAGGAGGGATTGTTTTGGAGACTGCAATTGTAATCGGAGGAAGCATTGCTGGAAAACTTGCTGCAAAAGCTTTATCACATTATTTTCAGCAAGTAATCGTTTTAGAAATGGGAGAAGAATGGACAGAAAAGACTCCTAGAAAGAGAGTTCCGCAAAGTTATCATCCCCATGTTTTATTAAAGGGTGGAGAAGAAGCAATTGAGAAATTATTTCCTGGCATTTCGGAGCAATTAATTGAAGATGGAAGTATTGTAAATAACTTTACGGGGGATTTAAGGTGGCATCATTTTGGTTTATGGAAGAAACCTTTTGTTGGAGAATTGAAAATGGTCCAACAGAGTCGGCCGATGCTCGAGTGGCATTTGCAAAGAAGAATCAGTGAAGTTACTAATATTAGCACGAAATATGAAACAAAGGTGAAACAATTGCTAATAGATCAGCAGCAGAACAAAATTCTCGGAGTGAAAATACAATGTTTGAAAACAGGAAAAGAAGAGGAACTTCATGTAAATGTAGTTGTTGATGCAAGCGGATTTGGTTCTAAAAATATAGATTGGTTACAAACACATGGTATAGGGGTGAAAGAAGAAAAAGTATGGATTCAGTTATTTTATGCAACGAAATTAGTTTGTCTAAAGCATAAAGAACGTCCTGACTGGTGTAATTTACTTGTTTCTCCTAGTTTTCCAGAAAACCCATATGGTGCATTTATTCAAACCATTGAAGATAATCGTTATTTAGTTACGTTTAGTGGTTACGCCAATGAGACTGCACCACAAACTGATAAAGAATTTCTTATCTTTGCACATAAATTACCTATTCCAGATGTGCTTGGTTTTCTTACACAAGCAGAATCGATTACAGATATAAAAATACATAAGATTCCTTGTCAAGTGCGGCGACGTTTTGATTTAGCGAGAAATATTCCCGAAGGTTTCTTAGTCATTGGAGATGCTCATTGCCGTTTTGATCCTGTGTTTGGGCAAGGAATTTCTGTCGCGGCAATGGAAGCAGTAGAATTACAGTTATGCCTGCAGCAAGGAAATCCGCTAGAAAAAGGATTTACTAGAAAATTTTATAAGCGAATAGCCAAGATTATTGCAACGCCATGGGATATGACTACTACAGAATCATCTCGTCATCCAAAGATTAAAGGAAGTAAACCTATTATGCAGCCTTTTCAACAGTGGTATACGAAAAAAATATATCAACTTTCCGCAAGCAATTCAGAAGTTTATATTCGATTAGTTCGAGTTATGAATCTCATTCGTGGCCCTTTACACCTTTTTCATCCAAAAGTATTGTTTGCTGTATTTACAAATCGAAGGAAATAGACTTTCACTAGCAGGATTTTATGAATAAATAGCAAAATGTATATAGTTGATAGATTTTGAAAAGGGATGATTAGCGTATGGAACTCTATATAGAAAAGTTAAAGGAACAAGATGCAGAAGAATTATTTGCTTTTGAATGTAGTAACAGAGATTTCTTTGAAAAGACGGTGCCAAGCCGCGGTGAGGATTACTATATATTTGAAACGTTTCAAAAGATATTTTATGAATTATTGCAAGAGCAATTTGAAGGTATTTCATATTTTCATCTCATAAGGAATCATGAAGGAACAATTGTTGGTCGAATTAATTTAGTAGACATTGAGAAAGATAAAGAATTGGGTTATCTTGGATATAGAATAGGAGAAAAATATGTTGGAAGAGGTATTGCTACTAAAAGTGTAAAACTCCTTTTAGAGGAAGCTGAAAATTATCACGTTACGGAAATTCATGCGAAAACAACAATGGATAATATTGCTTCTCAAAAAGTATTAGAAAAGAGTTATTTTTCACGTATTCCAATGGATACAAACATAGATCAAACTGATTTTATTCATTATGTTTGGAAATATACTAATTAATACAAAAAGGAGAAGGATACATTTATGGACTTACGTTACCCGATTGGTCATTTCACTTATGATGAAACGGTTACACAAGAAACGATTGAAAATTGGATAAGACAAATTGAAGACCTTCCAAATGAATTAACGCAGGCAATAAAAGATTTAGATGAAAATCAGCTAGAAACGCCATATCGTCCTGATGGATGGACAGTGCGTCAAGTTGTTCATCACATTGCCGATAGTCATATGAATAGTTATATTCGTTTTAAATTGGCGCTGACAGAACATAATCCAACGATAAAACCATATATGGAAGAGAAATGGGCAGATCTTCCGGATTCTGAACTTCCAGTAGATATATCTTTAGCACTTTTAGAATCGTTACATAAGAGATGGGTTACTTTGCTAAAAGCAATGAAATCTAGTGATTTTGAAAAGACGTTCCATCACCCTGAATCAGGGGCTAATAAATTAGATGTAACGATTGGGCTTTATGCATGGCACGGCCGGCATCATACAGCACACATTACTTCTCTTCGTAATCGATTAGGATGGTAATAGTTAAAGAGACTGTAAATTAGTCATTTGGAATTTTTTATACTATAACGATTGTGGTAACCAATTGAAGCAAAAGTGTAGGTATTCATTCATGTAAGACACATGGAAACAAAGGGGATGCACACATTGTTTGAGAAACATAATGATCCAAATATAAAGCATGATATTCGTTTTCATAGTTTGCGCGCTGACTGCGAAAATTGTTTCGGTTTATGTTGCGTTGCACTGCCTTTTGCTGCTTCCGCAGATTTTGCAATTGATAAAGACGGTGGAACGCCATGCAAAAACCTTAAATTGGATTTTCGGTGCGGTATTCATAAAAATCTTAGAGAAAAAGGGTTTAAGGGATGTACAGTTTTTGAATGTTTCGGAGCAGGTCAAAAGGTTTCACAAGTGACTTTTGAGGGCGTTGATTGGAAAGAAAGTACCGATACGAAAAAGAAAATGTTTGCTGTGTTCCCGATAATGCAGCAACTTCATGAAATGCTCTCGTATTTGACGGAAGCTTTAAAGTTGGAAGCGACCCATTCGATTCACAGCGAGCTGAGACGTGCGCTTGACGAACTGGAACGACTTTCGCAACTTAGTCCTGATTTCCTTTTAGAACTAAATGTTCCGTCACACCGAACGAATGTAAATGAGTTACTTTTACAGACAAGTGAACTCGTGTGGATGGAATCACGACGCCAGCGTAAGGGTTCTCAAAAAAACAAGCGAATCAATCATCGAAGTGCTATTCTAATGGGCGCTAATCTTAAAGGAGTAGACTTTAGAGGAGCTAATTTAAGGGGAGCGTACTTGATTGCTGCTAACCTTCGCGGTGCAGATTTGCGAGCAGCTGACTTAATCGGTGCGGATTTACGAGATGCTGATCTTAGTGGAGCAGATCTCACAGGAAGTATCTTTCTTACTCAAGTGCAGATTAACTCGGCAAAGGGAGATGCTCGTACAAAATTACCTCGTATGCTTACTCGTCCAGCGCATTGGTCTAATTAAGACAAATAAACGAATTGAACAAATGAAAACGAGGATATAAATAACCAAAGCTCCGTTTCACAGCGGAACTTTGGTTATTTAATTATGTTCCGGTTTAATAAATTTAAGAGCTAATATAGCTCCTAAAAGAGCAAGGGAAATGGAAAGATAGAAGATATAATTATCTGGTCCCTTCATTAATAAAGCAAATAAAGGCGGACCAGCCGCTACACCTACAAAACGCATCGAACTATAAAGAGATGTGATAGATCCCCTTTGTTCTTTTTCTACACCTTCTGTTACTAAAGCATCTAGGCTTGGAAGAGCCACTCCGATTCCGATACCACTTATCACAAGACTAATGATAATAATATAAATACTTTTAAAGAATATCGGAATTGTTAATGTTATTCCTAATAAGAAAAATCCAATACATATACACCATTTCATAACACCTTTTTTATCTCCAATCTTTTTTCCCGTTATATAAGAAGTAAGGGAGAGAGAAGCTAAAGGAATTGCTAGTACAAGACCTTTCCACACGCCTTCTAAGTGATAGCGTTTTTCTAAAAGTGAGGACAAATAAAAAAGAATACCAAATAAAATAAACATTATAATGCCACCCAGTAAAAAAATAGGAAGTAGCCAACGTCCTTTTTCCATTAAGATACCTTTTACATTTTTTAAAAAGACTTTTAATGGAGGTGCTTCTTTAGTGTGTTCCGGTGGTTTAACAAGAAATATAATTAAAACAATTGAAACGATGCACAAAATAGGGATAAACCAAAAAGGCAGAAACCAGACAAATGAAGCTAATAAAGAGCCTAAAATTGGGCTTAAAACTTTCCCTAATGTATTGGATGTTTCCACGAGTCCTAGACCAGAACTGACTTGTTCTTCATCTTGAAACATATCACCTACACAGGGAATAACAACAGGCATGGCACCAGCTGAACCAATTCCTTGAATGATTCTTCCGATTAAAATCCACGTATAAGGATTGTCTACCTTCCATGATACCCAACCAGTAAGAGCGCCCCCAATAGCTGCTATAAATAGGCTAGGAATAATTACTTTTTTTCTTCCCCATTTATCAGACAAATATCCAGCTACAGGAATCAAAACAATAGCGACGATGGAATAAATGGTAATAATAAGAGATACTTGTAAGTCAGTAATATTCAATTTTTTTTCGATTAATGGAAGGACTGGAATTAACATGGAGTTTCCAAGTGTCATAACTAATGGCACAGATGAAAGAGCCCATAAACTCCATTTGTCCTTTCGATCTATATTTATAAGTACTCACTCCTTAATCAAATGCATGTAGTCTTTAAAAATCTACACATGTGCTGCAAAAATAAATGATTCAATTTAATTAAAATTATTTACCTTTTATTAAATCTGTATGCAAATTGTTGGTTTGAAATAAAAACTCATTATTTAAGCTTTTTCAAACAGTTCATCTGATTAATTAACAAAAGAAAAGTCAATTATTGATTCACGATAAATTAGAATAACATTGACTTAGTTGGGTTAATCATAATAAGGAAATCCGTATTTTTTATAACGTGTAAAAGGAGGATTTTGATTTTGGATACAGCAGAAAATACACTATCTATTTTTGCTTTAGGTGGTGTAAATGAAATAGGAAAAAATATGTATGTAGTACAATACGCAGATGATATCGTCATAATTGATTGTGGTTCGAAATTCCCTGATGAAAGTTTATTAGGAATTGATTTAATTATCCCAGATATTACATACTTGCAGGAAAATAAAGATAAGGTCCGAGCATTAGTTGTAACTCATGGACACGAAGATCATATTGGCGGTATACCATATTTATTAAAACAATTGAATGTACCAATTTATGCAACACGTTTAACGCTAGGTTTAATTGAAGTTAAATTAAAAGAACATGGATTAAAACACGTAACTGATTTATTTGTTATTGACTCTGAATCGTTAATTGAACTTGGCCAAATAAGCCTGTCTTTTTTCAAAACGAATCACAGCATTCCCGATTGTCTTGGCATTGCTTTTCATACACCTGAAGGTACGGTGGTGCATACAGGAGACTTTAAGTTTGATTTGACTCCTATTAATAATCAATATCCTGATATTCATAAAATGGCGAAAATAGGCGAAAGCGGTGTTTTAGCTTTACTATCTGAAAGTACAAATGCAGAGCGCTCTGGATTTACTCCGTCGGAACGGTTGGTAGGTAACCATATTGAAGAAGCATTTTTCAAAGCTTCTAGAAAAGTTATACTTTCTACCTTTGCTTCTAATGTTAATCGCGTACAACAAGTGGTAGATGCTGCTATTAAAACAAATCGAAAGCTTGCTTTGCTCGGAAGGAGTATGGTAAACGTCGTAACAGTTGCATTAGAACAAGGATATTTGAATATTCCAGAGGGAATGTTAATTGAAGCGCATGAAATTAATCAAATGGAGCCAGAAAAGGTAGCGATTCTTTGTACGGGTAGCCAAGGTGAGCCGATGGCCGCTTTAGCCCGTTTAGCTAGCGGAAGTTATAGACAGGTAGATATCCTTCCCGAAGATACGGTTATTATCGCTGCGACTCCTATACCAGGAAATGAACGTAGTGTATCACGAATTGTAGACAACTTATTTTTATTAGGGGCTAATGTGATTTATGGATCAGGGAGTTCAACAGGGATGCACGTTTCTGGACACGCTTATCAAGAAGAACTAAAGTTAATGCTTACATTAATGAAACCGAAATATTTCATTCCAATTCATGGTGAATTTAGAATGTTGCATCATCATCGTCTTTTAGCGGAATCTGTCGGTGTTGAGAAAGACAACATTTATGTTATGAATAACGGGGATGTTGTTGACATAAGAAATCAAGTGGCTTATCAAACTAGACGAATACCTGCAGGAAATGTATATGTAGATGGATTAGGTATTGGAGATGTCGGAAATATTATTTTGCGTGACCGCAAACAGCTTGCTGAGGACGGTATGCTTGTTATAGTCATAACTCTTAGTAAAACAGAGGGGAAAATGATTTCTAGTCCAGACATTATTTCACGTGGATTTGTATATATGCGTGATTCGGAAGACTTCATGAAGAAAATTAATCAATTAGTTACAACAACCATCCACAATTTACAAAAGAAGGACATTAACAATTGGAATGTTGTAAAAAAGCAGACAAGAGAAACACTTGGGCGATTTTTATACGAACAGACAAAAAGAAAACCGATGATTCTGCCGATAATCATTGAAGTTTAGACGAAATTAAGTAGTGTAATTTTATTTCACTTAAAGGGATAGATTAAGATGATGGAATACAAAAACAGACTATCATAGAAAAGTCTGTTTTTGTATTTTTAATCAAATATATTGTATGTTGTTCCAAAAATAACGGGGTTAATACTTTTTGTTTTGTATAAAAATACAAAAACGTTATTTCGTTGTATATGCTACGAGCGCCTTTTGAATGCTGTAAATACTATCGTCTTTTCTAAATTCTTTCGTAATCGGAGTAGACATACTTGATACCCAAATTTTTAATTCAGCATCTAAATCAAAGTGACCAGCTGTTTCGATGCTAAATTGTGTAATACTTTTATATGGAATAGAATGATATTCCGTTTTTTTACCAGTCATACCTTGCTTATCTACTAAAATCAGACGACGATTTGTAAATACGATTAAATCGCGAATTAATTTATAAGCGTGTTCTACTTGCTCATCGTCTAACATAATCGCTTGTAGATCACGTTCTACGCTACTTATATCTGCATCAGATGCATTTCCTAAAAAACCGCTAAATAAACTCATTATGAATTCCTCCTTTAGGAATAATCAATTCTTATTTTACCATGCTGTTTTATATGGAGAGAAGATACACTTCTTACTTTTTTGTATAAGGTTTTATACGAAAAGACAATATTATTACCAGTTTAATTCTCCAACATAAGGTTGAATAAATTTTCCGGAACTCTCTTGTTCATTGTTTAAAATCCATAAATATATATTATTCGCCCCTTGAAATGAAGGTGTATCAGCGTCATGTGCAGCCATTGCTGTTTTTAGTTGTCCAGGGTGAATTGCAGTAACTGAGATGCCCCAGTTATTAATACTTTCATTTTATATGCCTCCTAGTAAGGGTATAAGATAAATTTCTACCTGCGCACAGTATTTCCTTTATCTCTGCGAGTCATTGTTTGGTACAATATGAAAATACAAAAACTTATAAATTAGAGGGAAAATACATGAACAATGTTGGGCTAGTTTTAGAAGGCGGAGGAATGAAAGGGCTTTATACAGCAGGTGTATTAGAATTTTTTATGGAACAAAATTTATATTTTCCGTATGTAATTGGTGTTTCAGCAGGAGCTTGTATGGCTGCTACGTATTTATCACGTCAAAAAGGACGAAATAAGAAAGTAAATACAGAACTTGTAAGTGATCCACGCTACATCTCATTTCGAAATTTTTTACGAAAACGTGAATTGTTTGGCATGGATTTTTTATTTGATGAAGTACCTAATAAAATTGTACCATTTGACTTTCAAACGTTTCATGATGGAGCAGAACAGTTTGTTATTGGTACAACGGATTGTGAAACAGGAGAAGCTATGTATTACAATAAGCATGAACATGGAGATGATATTTTAAAAATTATCCGTGCATCAAGTTCTGTGCCATTCATTGCGCCGGTAGTTCAATATGATAATAAAAAGCTACTTGATGGAGGAATAACTGATCCAATTCCAATTCAGAAAGCGCAGGATGATGGATATCAAAAAAATGTTGTAATTATGACAAAGCCAGCAGGATATAAAAAAGAGTCTAATAAGCTTTCTTCCATTGCAAAATGGTTATACAGGCATTATCCAAATGTAGCAGATCGTCTTACTCAGCATTCTGAAATATATAACAATGCTATATCGTATCTTTACTCAAAAGGACAAAAAGAAAATTTCTTTGTCATACAACCAAGTGTGCAATTACCTGTAAGTGGTTTGGAGCGTAATCAAGAAAGATTAGTGCATTTATATGAACTTGGTTATAACGATGCGAAAAATCAATTTGAGCAGTTGAAAGAATGGCTTAAATAAGCTGTGAATGAAAGAACGTTTGAAATATGAGTTAGTAGCAGACGTAATGTTACAAAGGTGAAGGTGATTATTGTTCAATCTAATTTCATTTACCGTATTTTTACAACAAAAAAATAAATCTTTATCAAGATATACATCTATATGCAACTGAAAAAGGAATTTGACTACTCATATTAGAATTTAGTATCTGCTGTGTAAAAAAGGAGGACTATGATATGAAAACTCAATTTCACCACATTGTAAGAGGAATACTTATAAAAGACGGAAAACTTTTAGTAGCACATTATAAAGGGCATCATTGTTTTTTACCAGGAGGACACATTGAATTAGGTGAATCAGTTGAAAATGCACTTATACGCGAATGGAAAGAAGAAATAGGTACTTCTTGTTCAATCGAAAAATTTCTTGGTGTGATTGAAAATCAGTGGAGAGACGGAGACACTTTGCATTATGAAATTAATCATGTATTCAAAGTAAATAGTGAACAATTGAAAGTGGAAACACCTCCTAAATCTAGGGAATCTCATCTGGATTTTCATTGGATTGCACCTACTGAAGAAAATTTAAAAAGATATAATGTAATGCCGGAAAGTGCCGTGCAAATATTAATGAAAAAAGTTCAAGAACATGATATAGAAACATGTTGGGTTAGCACACTTTAATTTTTGATTTAAATCCGTAAAGGCGATGAGAACATGATAATATACGCAATGGTTGCTGTAGGGGAAAATAATGTAATTGGAAAAGATAACGATCTTCCTTGGAGACTCCCGAATGATTGGGCATATTTGAGACGAATTACTATGGGACATTCTATCATTCTAGGAAGAAAGAATTATGAATCAATAGGAAAACCTTTAGATGGACGTAAAAACATCGTCCTAACAACAAATAAAGACTTTAAAGCTGAAGGCTGTCATATAGCTTATTCGATCGAAGACGCTCTTTCTAAATGTGAAGGAGAAGAAGTATTTATTCTTGGGGGAGAAGAGATCTATCGACAATTCCTTCCTTACACTCAAAAGTTGTACATAACTAAGATTCACGCTCCTTTTGAAGGAGATCGTTTTTTCCCAACGATTGATTATTTGTCGTGGAAAGAATTATCAGTCGAAAAAGGAATAAAAGACGAAAAGAACCATTATGATTATTACTTTCATGTATTTGAGAAAATAAAATGATTTCGTGAAGAACTATCGATAATTAGGGGTATGTTAAAAAAGGTGTTTTCTAGACAGGAAAACACCTTTTTAAATACTTTATTCTATATAGACCTAAATATAAATTTTGTTCACAAAATAGACACTATACACACAGTAAATAACAAGGGAACAATCAATCTATTATTGAAGTAAGTATTGAGTTAGAAAGAGAAAAGGGAGGTAAAAGATGAAGGAACTAACGAGTCCGATTATGCATGATTTGGCGAAGCGGTTAAACCAAGGGAACCATTATGCTCTTACATTGTTTTTAAAGAGCATAAAAAAACATGAAACACCTATTGTGGAGACTTGTCCAATTGATGATGAGTACAATCTTGTTACATATATTTGGTTAGGTGATGAACAAACCGAAAATGCATATGTATTTGGAAGTTTTCCTGGTTGGGATATAGAAGCGAATGAAATGGATAAGCTCTTACATACAAACATATGGTTTAAAACGTTTCGAACGAAAGAAACGTTTGCTTCGACGTATTATTTTTCTATTAATGATAACTTTGAACAAAATTGGGTAAAACGAAGTGAAAATTATAAGCATGATCCATTGAATTCTAAAATATTTGGGCATGAAGCAGAACCAATGTCTTTTTTAGAATTAGGCCTATCAACGCAAAGTGATAAAACAAAGCAACAAACTCACATTCCAAAAGGAAAAGTAGAAACGCATCAGTTCTATAGTTCAATTTTAAAGAATGAACGACAAATTTGGATATATACTCCACATAATTACTCACCTGAACAATCTTCTTATGACCTTCTTATCATGTTTGATGGCAAATCTATGCTGCAGACGTTATCAGCAGCTGCAACACTAGATCATCTTATACATACAAAAGAAATTCCTCCGTGTATTCTAATTGGTATTGATCATGTAGATCGATTTACAGAACTCACATTTTATAAGGAAATGAATATGTTTTTAACAAAAGAACTACTTCCTTGGATTCAAGAAAGATATCACGTTCATGCAGATCCATATCATACAACAATTGGTGGATTCAGTCTTGGTGGTTTAGCAGCTTTTTATGCAGCGTTGCAATATCCAGATATCTTTGGAAATGTTTTATCGATGTCTGGCTCTGTACATCGGAAAAAAGAAAACTACAATGGAGCACACCATTGGATTGAAAATCAATTTAAAAGAAGCAGCAGATTACCATTACAAATTTATATGAGTGCCGGGCAGTTAGAAAATAAACCATTGTTAGAAGCAAATAGAAGGTTATCACAAGTACTTAAAGAAAAAGGATATCAAAGTACCTATACTGAATTCCTTGGTGGTCATGATGTACTGTGGTGGCACAAACAGCTTGCTGATGGATTAGTAGCCTTACAACAATTAAAAATACCTATGAAATAATAAAAAGGGAGGAGAAAACATATGAAAGATCGAGAAAAAGAATTAGATAAAGCATTAAAGAAACAAGAAATTTTAGCTAAAGATGAGAAAGTATGGTCATATACGTACGAAGATCATATTAGTTCGATTATTAAAAGATCGCAAAAAGAAGGCGTATTTGATGACTTAGTAGGAAAAGGAAAACCACTGCAAATTGATAAAAATTTATCTTATAATCCAGAAAAACAACTATATAAAACAATGAAAGATAATCATATTTTGCCGGGGTGGATTGAGCTTTCGAAAGAGATTGATACCTTAAAGGAGAAGTTGCATACATGCACGGATAAGGAAGAAGCTAGTGCATTGATTGAATTGATTAATAAAAAGATTCATGAGTACAATTTAACTTGTCCGCCGTCAGCACAAAAAATGAAAATAAGTAAACCGAGTTAATATCTTCGGAAAAAATGTTTTAGCATGGTTAGCTAAATTTGATACAGTTCTTGATAGAAGAGAATTACCTGATTGAATGTAAAATTAGTTCCAGATTTGACATAGCATGATTACAGTTAAAATAGTATGAAAAGGAAGATACTATGAACCTATGGAGCAAATGAAGGAGATGATTATACTGAAAATCTTTTTCTATTTCATACTCATTTTGTTATTTCTTCTGGTTGATTACTATTGGTTAGATATAGATACCAAAAGATGGGGATGGTTTAAGAATAGAAGTAAAAAGCAAAAAACAATCTTTTTTACCGTAATTCTTCTTTTAACTTTCATAGGATACATACTTATTGATGCTAAATACTTTAAAATCTGACACCTTTAAAAGTGCTTTTATGTACAGAAACACCTAGAAAAGTAAAAAATAAATTTCAAATTGCTAAAAAGATTACAATAGTAACCATAAAAATTACAAAGAAATTGACATTGAAAATCTCCCGAAAAATAATAAGGGGGATTTTTGTTTTATATTATAAAAATATTATGTTAACTAAAAGTTGTGAATTGAATAAAAGAAAGATAGGTTAGAGTCGAATTATAAAGAATTTTTATATACAGCAAGTTTCTGTGTATATTTAAAAAGTAAGATATTAATGAATATAAAATAAAACGAAATTTCATAAATGAAATTTCTAGTGTGATTCAATATAAACTATGACTGTGTAATGATTTAAAATAAAATTTCTGCGGCTGGATGTAATGAATTGTTGTGTATAGATTTTTAGCGTTTATTTAAATTATTTATGAAGTTTTAAACCGGTATGTAAATATGTTGTAGATTGTTTCAAAAATCTCTGTTTCATCTCAAAATGTATAGTTTACTTAGTTATAGAGATAGAAAACAATTTTATTTTACAACTGCCCATAATTTATATTATGTTAACTAACAAAAAGGAATAAACTAAAATAAAGTTAGTATTTAGTAAGTTAAATCCTTCTACCCTTTCGATGTTAAAATGCCAATTCTTTTTGTGCATTTGCTGTTTAAGTTTGATACAGTAACTCAGAGAAAAAGATCAGCACACTAATAACGTGCCGATCTTTTTTTGCTAAAGTAGAAATTTTTAATCTAGAATCGTATTAAGTGTGTTTTTTAATCCATTCATGTATAAAGTTGCTGTCGTCTGAAGTAAAGGAAAAATCTCCATAACGGATTTTTTCGTACAATCCTACTATTTCATGTGAACAACCAATACGTGTAAACCACTGTTGAATAGTTTCATAGGAACGTCTTTGTTTGGATGGTGGTAGCTGTCGTCCCATGTCACTAATTCAGCACGTATAGGATTATTAGGCACCCAATCGGTTTTTATCTTTGCAGAGGTTGATGGAGTTGATTTGGGAGGGATTTTTTCTCATCTATTGTACCTTGTTGTAATTGCTTTTTATTTGCCCCTTTTTTAATGCCGAATCCATTTGTTTTTGTTGTTGATAAGAATATTTTAAGATTTCCCCCTTAATGTTTTACGTCTGTTGCTCCCACATAAGACTTTTCATAGTCCCATCTCTACGGTATCTAGTTATTGCTACAATGATAGAACCAGTGAAACCTAAACACCACATGAAGATATCCATGTTTATCTACCCCTTTATGAGCCTAACACACCTGTACGGTTTATGTTTATACTACCAAAGTAGGCTAGTGCTATTAAACTATACCCCGTTAAAGCTAAACGACCTAGGCTGTCTTGTTTCTTTTTGTTTAGGTTTCCTATGATTATAAGTAGTAATCCTACCACTATTAGAAATAGTAAACATAATACTAACAAGTCTTTCACCTCTCAACTTGTTTCTTAGATTGATGAGAACATAAAACCCATTACAATAACAAAAATCATTAGTAGCTAACCAATTAATCCTAAACAACCTATACCGAAACCGTTTAGTCTTGTTACTCGTTCTACTGCAACAAATAGTAAACCTACTACAAACAATACACATAACATGAATATAGGCATGTCTTCTACCCCTCTCTTACATTATTTAATACAGTCTGCACTTCAAATTTCGTTAACATACAATCAATTGTGAAGTGTGCTTCAAGTGGCTCATAGTCTATATGTATAATTAGCTTTTGACCCAATAGTTCCAGTTTTGTTATGATTGACTGTAACTCATCAAACTTGTTAACATAAAAACTACATAGGTTATCTCCCAATCTCTTCTGTAAATAGACGTAACCATCGTCTCTACGCTCGTTTGAATGTGTAATACTCTTAAGTTTGAAGTCTAAGATGGGAGTATGCAGTTTACCTGGTATATACTTACCTAAGAAGATTGAACCTAAAGTTACACCAGGAGTATAATCATAGTGGAATGGTACTTCTATCGGTTCTTTGTTTAGAATGCTGTGTTGGATGTTATTATCGTTTGATGAAATCAAAGTCTATCTACCCCTCTTTTATTATTTACCACCAAAAATGAAGTCTTTTACATC
Source organism: Bacillus sp. UNC322MFChir4.1 (assembly GCF_000746135.1). NCBI lineage: Bacteria > Bacillati > Bacillota > Bacilli > Caryophanales > Bacillaceae > Bacillus > Bacillus sp. UNC322MFChir4.1. The sequence goes on along the minus strand of NZ_JQKQ01000013.1, from coordinate 89,820 downwards.
TTCATAGCCGTTTTCTAAGATTGTCTCTGCTAAACGAATGTCAAAGCGAATACCGTCATCTTTCTCATCGTCTTTTAACAGTTGAGTTGCTTCATCGTACTCTAAACCCATAACTTCTACCATGTTTAACTGTGCTTGTCTGTTACCTTCCGTTGCAACTACTATGCTTGTTGCTTGTTTTAAAGCTAATTTGTCTTTACCCATTGTAACATTTCTATTCTTTTATCATTTGATAAAGCTGAACCATGTCTACTTTTGAAAAAATTTTGGGAACGGGATAGAGCGGATTTGCCTCTTTTAAAGCCCGGTTTACCATAACAGGAATATCTTTATCAAGAATGCAGCTGACCTTTTTGGGTATACTCATGTCTTCACTGAGTTTCTTTATTGCTTCTATAAACTTTTTTGACTTTTGTTCATCGGTGTCTGATGAATTACTGATCCCAATTAAATCCGCTAGTTCAGCTAACGGTTTATATGCTGATTTTCCATAATACTCCAAAACATAAGGCAAGATTATAGCATTAGCTAACCCATGAGGAACGGAATAAAATCCTCCTAATGTATGTGCAATAGCATGAACATATCCAACATATGCGCGGGTAAACGCTACACCGGCTAAATATGACGCTTTCTGCATGTTTTTGCGTGCATTAATATTTGAACCATTTATATAGGATTCATAAAGGTTATTAAATATCAATTGAACCGCCTCTCTACTGTTCTGTTTTGTTTCTTCTGTATTACTTTTTCCAATGTATGCCTCAACCGCATGTGTCAAAGCGTCCATTCCAGTAGTTGAAGTTATATGAGGAGGTAGTTTAACGGTAAGCATTGGATCCAGTACAGCTAATTGCGGGATAAGTGCATGATCGTTAATTGCATACTTTTCATGTGTCTCACTATTAGATACAACAGTAGCGACTGTAGCCTCACTTCCTGTACCTGATGTTGTAGGGATCGCGAATAAGGGTGGAATCTTTTTTCTGACCTTTAAAACCCCTTTCATTTCAGAAATACTTTTTTTCGGTCTAGCAACACGCGCCCCGACCGCTTTTGCACAATCAATCGGTGATCCACCACCAAATGCAATGATACCTTGACACTTACTTTCGTGGTAAAGAGATAGTGCATCTTCAATATTATAAATTGTAGGGTTTGAAACGGTTTTATCATAAATAAAATATTTTACTCCTGCCTCTTTTAGTTGTTTAAGAAATTCATCTAATAATCCAATTGACGTAATCCCCTTGTCTGTCACTATTAACACTCTATCGATATTGTTGCTATTTAAATGAATTGGAAGTTTACTCAAGCTATTTTCTCCAGTTAATAATTGAGGTTCACGCCAAGGTAAAAAGTGGGAAACCAACTTAAACGTGTTTTGATATAATCTACAATACAACTTGTACATATTAAGACCTACCTTTCCTTTTTTCATAAGTATTAAGATACATAGCTATAAATGTAGTAGCAAGAAGACCACAAATATGCTGCGCTCTCCCGCGTTAAGAAGAATGAACCGTCTTATTATCTATATTTTTTCTTTTAAGATGATCTTTTTACTTTTGTATTCATCTGCTGATTACTAGGAGTATATTTCCGTAAAAAAGGAGAATGGATTCAGAAGGTTTTTCAATACTTATAAGTCTGTTAAATCAACGGCTGCTTCTGGATTCATTTGTTCTATGGTTTTTATCGATTTGTTTTCCATTCTTTTTCTAAAAGTGGTAAGTCTAATAAACCCTCATTTTGAATGTGTTAGTTCATTTTTCAGTTCTTTGTGAACTACACCCCAGTACTCGTCTCCTTCTTCAGTGAGTTGGTATGCTGTTTTACCATCTTCCTTAGGAGATGACTTCTTTCCTGTACGAACGTCTTTTATTAATGAGAATGCTTTCTTATACTTTACCATCGCTTTTTCAATAACCTTTTGTTGGTCTACATGTTCACTAGGTGGGTCAATTGCTAAAAACTTATCAGTTACCTTATCGAATCTTTCGATACCATCTAAGACATCCTGGTTTGTTTTCTTACCATTATAGTATCCTGCTGCAATATCAGCGAAACTTTTAAATTCTTTGTCTAACTCTTCACCTAAGTCTACTACATATACTTCCTTAATAAAAAGGGACTAGGTTTCTACACCTAATCCCTTTACTTTCTTATATTACTGTTTCATGAAGCGATACATTATTTATGCTTTACATTTCTAGTTGTAGTTTCTGGTCCACCGTTGTATAGTTGTAAAAAGTTTTCATTGTAGTTTTGTACCATATAAAATATGTTTCTCTTTTTATGGCTAACGAATACCCAGTTTGTTACTTGTTTTGTGATATGAAGTTTTAACATCACACTTTCTCTATCATATTCCCACGTACCTTCTATTATGTTTCTCTTACTTGGATAGTCGTCTTCTGTGTACATCTCAAACGTCTTAGGATTCCCGTCTTTTAATACAAATGTTGTTATAAACTTATCTTTGCGTATGATACCCCAATTCCCTACTAACTCTGTACCATCTACTATGTCTTTCTTCATTTTTTCATAGTCTATTACATTTTCTGTTTTCGTATTTTTAAAGTCCTCAGAGTCTAGATAACCACCTTTTGTCATTGTAATTTCTGTCTTCAACTCATTATATACGGTAGTCCAATAACCATCACCGTCTTGTAAATAAGGTTTCATTTTTTCAAGGACTTCTCTACTTATCTCTTTATCGTTTACCTTGTCTTGCGAATACAAGTCTCTAACAATAGAGAATGCTGTTCTATAAGATGAGGTTGATTTCTTTATATTCTTCTGTATGTCTTCGTATTTATTAGGAGGGTCAATAGAATCAAATTTCGTTAAAACTTTATCTACCCTTTTTAACTCATCTAACACTTTTTTACTTGATTGCTTGTTCTTTACTGTTGGAATAAAAGTCTCATATGCTTTTGTAAATTCAGTACCTAAATCTAATACGTATTCAGCGTATTCTTCTTCTGAAACCCTTACTTTTTGATTCCCTTTTTCGTTTACTTCAGTCTTTGTTTCTTTTGAAGTCTTATTTTCTACCCCACAACTACTTAATAATATCATTACGGGTATTGCAAAACCTACAAGTTTCTTCACTTTCACAACTTACACCCCTTTAATCAATCAGTCTCTCCTTATCCGTTCACCTTTTCATTTTGCCAATATTGCTCACTAATGATCTCGGCTAGTGCTTCAACAGAGTTGTTTAGTTCTTCCATAGTGTTATCTACCCCACCGATTTCAATTAGCAATGAATTAGAGGATAAATCTTGATTATATACACCATTACCATTGTAATAGTACTTTGGAAATATCCCTCTACTGATACCTGTATATTTCTGCTCTAAAGCAGTGTTTATTTTCTTTACCAATTCCATATTTTGTTGCTTATTTTTATTTTCCATACCTACTATAAAAACAATCTTGCATATGACTTACCATTTATTATTTTTGTTGTTTGCTTCTTACGGGCATCATCACGATGTAGATCAATTAAGTACTTAATATCTTTATTTTGAGCTAAAGTAGCTTGTACAATTTGCCGAGATCCTTTGTAAGCTGTTTCCCAATTCAATCCTTTTGTAGCTAGATACTCACTCATATTGGTTGAATCGTGCACTACAGGAATGTTCTTTGCTTCTAAAAGTTCTTTTAGTTTATTTCCTAATAACGACACATTAACTTCAGGACTAGAGGCTTCGTTTAGTTTCGTTGCACCAGGAATTAATGGTAAAAATGATTCCCAACTATGCGAATGATAAACTAATACAGAGTGCGTTCCTTTAGGTGATGAGGTTTTATTTTCAGTTGTGGGGTGCTTTTTTAGTTCATCCAGTTTGCTAGTATCAACTTCTCGTTTTTTTGTAATGTCTTCCATGGGAATACTAGATTCATTTGGGATATTAGTGAAATCTGTCCCTTCTCCGGCCACTAAAATTCCAGAGTAGTATTTTGACATTCCAGGAATTTCTCGACTAACTAAAGTTCGAATATCTTGTAGTTTTATATCACTTATTGAAGAAAACAACAATGAGTCAAACGAATCTCTCTTGTTTTCTAAAAAGTAATCATGAGCAAAGTATCTATTTTCGGATTCAAATGCATGCATATAACCATTGAGAGAAAACTTACCTAACCACTGGTTTATATAATAAAATTTAAAACTTTGCAGGCTTGTAGCAATAATAATAGCAAGAATAGTAGATAATAAGACGGATAATATAAGCAAAGTTATGATTTTATTCATTTTGACAGTCTTTATAAATATAGAATTTCTTTTCATTTTCTCCTCCCTTCTAGAAAATAAATATGCTAGAATGTGGGAAAAAGACTAGTTCTCTTTTAAAGACGGAGAATTTAAAAGAAATTTGTCCTTTTATCTAAGTTTTTAATTGCTTGTTGTATAGGGTTTTTATGTTCATTATATATTGTTTTATTTTTAAGTATCATACAAAGTCTTGCTTCTCCAAAGAATGAAACTTACTGCTTTATTTCTTTGCAGCATTCTTTTTGACCATAAAATATAATTTTACTATTATGTTTTTTGGTGATTATTTCCATGAAAATGGTACAGCTAGAAGGATTTCAAAATTTTGAATCGAAGACATTAATTAATACATATGGATTGGAGTGATAACAATGATGAATATTAATAACACTTTCACATTGAAAATAGAGGTAGATACTTTATAAAGGGAGGAACGTTATTTGCTACGTACGTCTGAAACTACACAAAAACTTTTTGATGATTGGGCGCGAACAATGGAAGATGCGAAACAACGAATTTTGATAACATTGGTATGAAGTGTGTGAAGCATTACATTTAAACAAGTTATCACTAATGTTATAATTTATCTATTTCAATACATTTAAAACTACTCATAAGTAGGATTATACGAATTAAGGATTGTTAAGAAATATATATTTAATGGAGAGAGTTACAATGAATAATGAAATATTGAATGATTTGATTTTATCTGTAAATAGTAAGAATCTTCATGTTCTGAATGTAGTTGTTAGGAAAAATGGAAATATAATTGCAAAACATGATTTTGAAGAAGAAAAGCCTGCTCTTTTATATTCAGTAAGCAAAACATTTACATCAATGGCAGTCGGTATTGCCATTAGAGAGGGTTACTTTAAAATTAATGACCATGTTATAGATTTTTTCTCAGATATACAACATGATCCAATGAATGAATACCTAAAAGAGATGACTATTCATGATTTGCTTTGCATGGGAACTGGACATGCAGAATGCCCAGTTATGAAGGCTGATTGGAGTAGTGGTCAGGAATGGGATATTTCACAATTATTCTTTGATGAACCGATTGTATTTAAACCAGGTACTCATTTTACATATAACAATGCCGCAACCTATATGCTTTCCAAAATAATAAGTATTACTACAGGAAGTAACTTGGATGAATACTTAGATAGAAGAATATTTAAACATTTAGACATACCAAAACCTAAATGGGATACATGTCCAAAAGGAATTCCACAGGGATTCTCAGGTTTATATTTAACAGCAGAACAATTATCCAGATTTGGGCAATTAATTCTCGATAAAGGTGTCTGGAAAGGTAAGCAACTGATTCCTTCAAGTTACATTGAACAAGCAACATCTGTCCAAATAAAGACCAACGATTTTAATCCTTATTTTGCTACGGCAGACCATCATCAAGGATACGGCTATCAAATATGGATGAACTCTTGCTCTCATTCATATCGCATGGATGGTTTATATGGTCAATATGTTGTAATGCTGCCAGATAAAAATGCAGTTATAACATATATTTCAAATGAACCACAAAATATGGTGAGTGTTCTTGAACTTACATGGGAGACATTAATCGATAAACTATAATCTTATCGAGGATTATGTGTTGTTATGTTAATACGCATTCTTCTTATTACATGTAACAAAGATATTTTCTTGTTCAAGTAAACAAGCTTTGAGTAATGAAAAAAGCCTAATTTCTTCGCATTAAATTGAGAAATTAGGCTTTTTAATATTGAAATTTCCTTAACGTTGTAAATTCGCATTTTCCTGACGCTACCCCATTTTGGTATTTTTAATTGCACTTTGCTACTTTCCAATTTAACTACCTCCATATTATATGAATAGTCTTATCCTTCATAAATACAATGGTCTATTTAATATGTACTCAACATTTTTGTTACTGTAAAACCAAATATGTTTGATTTTCTTGATCGAGCTTTTTTATTATGTCATTTTTAATTAATTCATCAGTTACTTTTGTATAGAAAAAGTGATACCACCATATAAAAAACTCTTCATATGTTATTTCTTTAGCGTAAGAACTTGATAAGTAATATCTTTTCAGATACTGTTCATTTTCCTGAAATAAAGTGATAAGATCTTCGCTAATTGTACTAGCAATCTCATCTAGTATTATTAAGTCAGCTGTTTTGAATAATGGGGTCATAGGTTTTGAGTCCTTGTGTAATCCTACTTTTTCATAGAATAAATGAAGTGGTACATCTATTTGTGTGTTCGAAGAAACAAATTTTTGAACTAGTTGTTTTTTAAATTGATTAACATCGAGTACGGGCTGTTGAAAGTATTCTTCTAACATCTCTTTATTAGCAGTTATTAGATTAGTTGTTGTATATCTTTTATTTCCATAGAGACAAATTCGAATTTCACCTAAGTCTAAATAATGATTTCCATATATCCCAAAAGCTTCTTCGTTTATTTTTTCTTTTTCTTGAATGGAATAGTAATACCTTTTATTGTTTCTAAGAGGTCGCTCACTTTTTAAATAATTATTCTCCACATTATTGATTTGTCCAAAATCCAATAAAATACCGCTATATAGTAAGAGACTGCAAGTTTCTATGGATAATTGTTTAAATGTATCAATTTTTTGGCAAAGAGTAATAATTTGTTTTGAATGTTTTTCAATGATTTGAAGTGTTTGTGTAATTAGAGGCTCGCATAGATTATATAACTCCTTTCCTTCATGAGCTGTTATTATCATACATGCAGGAAAATAACTACCTTTTCTTTCTTTTAATAACCCTTCTTTCAATAATGTGTTGATATGTTGATCTAGCTCTTTTGTAGTCCAATTCATTTCTTTCTTTACACTCTGTATGTCTATGCCTGAACGGATCATTATAAGTAGATAATGGAGTCGTGATTCAGATATATTAATACTTGGAAAGTTGTCTCCAGATGAAATCATTTTTATTTCATAATCCGTATGTGTTATTTTCTCTTGAGAATAAATATGAGATGACACTTTATTTCCCCCTTTCTTAGTAATACTTTGATTTTCTTATAAAATTTTTCTCTGTTTTATAATACCTAATACAATAGGAATACCTAAACCGCTAATTGTAAGCGGTAAAAACCATTTTCCAAAACCGCTACCCCAACCCAATCCAATAAAAGTAGATTCAAATACAATGAAAGAAAAGATAATTAAACAGATGTTTTTTAATTGATTAATTATTTTTCGACTTATTAAATAAAACTGTCTTGCATTTGATTCATTAAATCTTTCAGGATAATTATGTGATTCTGGGTGTTTTTCTAAAATTTTCATTAATAATATAATAAATAATCCAATACCAGGTAAAATTAATAATTGCCATTTTGAATCCATTCGATCCACTTCACCAAGCCCATTAAAATGTGTAGGTACTTTTTCAGGTAATTGATTCCAAACAGATATTAAGAAGATTATAGAACCGATATAAAATAAAAAACCTATTATGTCCCAAATCCATTCACTTTTTGTTTTTGGAATCTTAATTTTAGGCCTATCTAGCATATTTAACATATAATCACTCCCTTACATAATCATAGCATTTTTATTAAAAAAGCCTGTAATATTCAAAAAAATATAAGAATGGAATAATAAGAAAAAATGAAATATAATATTGCCTCTAACATGGGCATACTACACTTATTCTAATTAGGAGGTGCTCCATGAAAAATCAATCGAACGACTCTCATCGCAATGGAGATGAGAGATTCAACACAGCTGGACCTACTACTGATGAAGCAACTACGGGTTATGTTCGGGCGAAAGATACTTCTCAGTCCAAAGGGGAATCTAGCAGCGAATTATCAAGTAAAAAAGATGTTCTATAGTTATTAATGAATTTTTTAGTGGATGTTATAGAAAGATTTATGCAAAAAGCATGGTAATTTACCATGCTTTTTCGGTGCGTTTTATGAACTAGTTTTACTTAATAATGCACCGATAGCACCGCTAAATCCAGGATCTTTAAAGAAAATAGGATTTTTATTGTTCTGTAGTGTATAACCGCTTATGATATCTTTTAACGGTTCATTACTTGATAAAGTAGATCCGATATAAACAATATTATCTATGCTTTGCGCCTCTGCAATTTGAAGACTTAAAGTTGTAATAACCTCTCCAACAAGCCCTTGAACAGTTGCGATTAAATCTGATTTATTATTAACCCCTTTACTAATAGCGGCATTTCCAAAGTTACTGGCAGTTAGATCTCCATCAATAGGAGATTTTATTTCGTTATAAATATCACTAACTTTTATATCTAAGTTTGTCCTAGAACCAGTTTTTGAATATTTTACGATTTCATCAAAATTTTCGATACCAGTTAATAGTGTAGACAACCCTTTCAATGTGCCACCACCTATTCCAGTTCCGCCTATACGATTGTATGTATTTCCGAACATTATATGTATGGAAGTACCTGTTCCAATATTGGCAACTACATAATTCTCAAGGGAATAATTACTTTTATGCAGTAGATAATTAACCCCTCTACATGTAGCATCGAACTCTAGAATATAATGAATATACTGTTTCCCTAAAATAAGCTTTTTTAACTGTTCAGCTTTGCCGCCAGTAATACATATTTCATTTTTAAAATCGTTCGTATTCATCCACCTTGCTACTTTTTCAAGTTCATTGGAAGAAAATTGATGAAGTTGTAATTCATTATCTTTATCAAAATAAGCAATTTTGGTTAATGTGCCTCCAACATCGATACCGACAGTTCCTTGCATTTGTTCACTCGCTCCTTATTTAGATTCATTCGTGTGCTTACTATAAGATACTTTCCTGTATATTAGATTTTCATTTGGGCTTTCTTTATTATTTTACTTTATTTTGGGAATTTTTCCAATTTTGAATGTTATACATACCATACTTTCTATTTTGAGCTACTAGAATTACATTGAAATAAAAGTATGGAGATAACATGAATATATACAAACAAAAAGAATGCACATATTAGATGTATCTATATGCGCATTCTTTATTGGGCTTGTTATTGAATTAATCTATCTCATTAATAAAGAAGTATTATTTACTTCATACTATTGTTTTTATTATTTCCACCAATCATCAAACATAGTTGTAGGAAGTTGTCGTTTATGTTCTGTAACTAAATATCGTTTTTCAATTGCTTCTGCTACTTCTTTAGATACTTGCTTACCTTCTAAATAATCATCTAGTTCTTCATAAGAAATTCCTAACTCTGTTTCATCTGCTTGTTGTGGTTTATTATCTAATAAATCAGCCGTTGGAACTTTTAAATACAATCTTTCAGAAGCACCTAAAGCTTTTAATAGTTCTCTTCCTTGTCTTTTTGTTAATCCAGATAACGGAAGAATGTCGGCACCACCATCTCCGTATTTCGTGTAGAAACCTGTAATAGCTTCTGCTGCGTGGTCTGTACCGATTACAAGTAGACCATTTTGCCCACCAACTGCGTATTGTGAAATCATTCGAACTCGTGCTTTTACATTTCCTTTATTGAAATCTGTAAGCTCTTCTTTTGCATCTTTTTCATATTGCTCTGCGAAAGCGTCTACTGTAGTTTTAATATCAAGTGCAAGTTCTTCATCTGCTTGAATGAATTGTAATGCTGCTTGTGCATCATCTTCATCTTTTTGAACTCCGTACGGTAGGCGAATAGCTACAAATTTTACATTATGTCCTTCGGTTCTCAATTCTTCTACCGCTAGTTGAGCGAGTCTTCCAGCCAATGTTGAATCTTGACCACCGCTAATTCCTAAAACGAATCCTTTTGCTCCTGTTTTAAGTACATACTCCTTTAAAAAATCGACTCTTTTTCGAATTTCTTGATTAGGTTCAATGACTGCTGACACATTTAAGTCTGACATGATTTTTTGTTGTAAATTTGTCATTTCAAAATCTTCCCTTTCAGTTTTTTTGCGTTTTATATGATATGTAATCTCTATTATTGATACAAACCTCGTTCTTTAATGTAATAGTAGCAGCTATCCGGAAGTAGGTAACGCGGTTCACCGCCCTTAGAAAATTCTTCGCGTATATATGTAGAGCTAATTTCCATAGCTAATCCTTTATCGATTAATTGAAACCTACCATCGTCATAATTACGAAGGAGAGCAGATCGACTAATCGTTTGGAGCATATCGATACCATTGCGAGCCATAACGATAAAATTATTTTCACTAATCAATTCTTTATCCATCTTCCATTTTCCATCAGCGATATCTACTAAAAGGTCTGCACCCATGATAAAGAATAATTCCGCTTCTTTAAATATAGTCCTAAAATGCTTCATTGTATAGTATGTATAATGTTCGCCTGGTAATACGTTTAATTCATGAGTGTCCAGAATGAACTTCGGGTTATCTTGTATGGCTAAACTAATCATCTTAGTACGATGATCCCCGGTCGTCTTTATTTTCTTATCAATGCGCATGTTTGTAGAAGGTAAAAAGATAATGTAATCTAGTTTTTTACGATGCGCTACAGTTGAAGCAGTCCACAAATGAACATTTGTAATGGGATCAAATGATGAACCGTATATCCCAATTCGTCGCCCTTTTTTAAACAGCTCACTAATATCTTTTTCTGGATTCAATTTTTGAAGATACTCCATACTTTTCGTTGATTCGATTTCATTTATTTTCATTTTCAATCATCTCCGCAACTTTTTGTTTTACTTCCTCAATATTCTTCATTTTGTTGTCCCAACACTTTTGACTAAGGTCCATAGGATATTCTTCTGGATTTAATCCACGTTTATATTCATCCCAAAGTAAATCTAAGTTTTCTTTTGTGAATTGCTGGATTTCCTGCAGTGATGGAGATTGATATACACATTCACCCTCTAAGAAAATATCGTGATGCAGCTCTTTAGCCTCAAAGTTAGTTACAAATTTACTAATGAATGTATGCGTTGGATGAAACATTTTTAATCGATCTTTTTCAGCTGGTTTTTCTGTCTCTAACGCGATGTAATCTCCTTCTGATTTTTTGTTTATCGTATTAATAATACGGTACACTTTCTTAAGACCCGGAGTAGTTACTTTTTCTGGATTGGAACTGATTTTAATTGTATCCACCATTTCACCGTTCTTATCTTCGATGGAAACAAGTTTGTAAACGGCCCCAAGTGCAGGAGAATCAAATGCTGTAATTAATTTTGTTCCAATTCCCCAAATATCAATTTTCGCTCCTTGTGATTTTAAATGAGTGATCGTTTTTTCGTCTAAATCATTAGATGCAATAATTTTTGTTTCTGTATATCCGGCAGCATCTAACATTTTTCTTGCTTCTTTAGATAAATAAGCTAAATCTCCACTATCTAATCGAATTCCCTTAAAGTTAATTTGATCGCCGAGTTCTTTGGCAACTTTAATAGCATTTGGTACCCCTGATTTTAATGTATCATAAGTGTCTACTAAAAATACGCAATCCTTATGTCTACGAGCGTATTTATGAAAAGCTGTGTATTCATCGCGGTATGCTTGAACCATTGCATGTGCATGTGTACCAACTACGGGAATTCCAAACAATTTCCCAGCACGTACATTAGATGTAGCTTCAAAACCACCGATATATGCAGCTCTTGTACCCCAAATCGCTGCATCCATTTCATGAGCCCGGCGAGTTCCAAATTCCATTGCAGTTTGTTCTCCTACTACTTGTTTCATCCGCGAAGCTTTCGTTGCAATCAATGTTTGGTAATTTACAATGTTTAGAATAGCTGTTTCAATGAGTTGGGCTTCTACTAAAGGTGCCTCTATTCGAAGTATTGGTTCATTCCCAAAAACTAATTCTCCTTCTTTCATTGAGCGGACAGTTCCGGTAAACTTTATCCCTTTTAAAAACTTCAAAAAATCCTCTTGATACCCTAATTCATCGCGAAGATATGCAATATCACTTTCAGTAAATCGGAAATTTTTTAAGTAATGTATGATTCTTTCTAAACCAGCGAAGACAGCGTACCCATTTCCGAATGGAAGTTTTCGAAAGAATACCTCAAATACAGCTTTACGATTATGCATTTTATCTTCCCAGTACGTTTCCGCCATATTTATTTGATAAAGATCAGTATGTAGTGCTAAGCTATCATCTGTATATGTATGATTCATTATAAATTCCTCCCGGTATGTAAACATATATTTTATTCTCGATAATATTTAACAATTAACAAATTGTTAAATATTTATTTTAAAAAAATTAATATCTAGCCGTGTATATTGGTTGTACTATGTCCATCTCTACAAAACGATATAATTGTGCGGACTTTTTCGATGTTCGTTGAGTCGTTTGACCCGTAATTTCTTGAATAAACGGCAACGTTTTTATTTTTCTCGCGAATGCCTGTCCACTCTTAATTGCTGGATCCTCAGTAACAGTTAACAATACGGCTTGTAACTCAGAATATGTGAAACTCTTTGGTAAGAAGTTTTTTGCGACAGTTGTTTGAAGTAAATCAATTGTAATGACTTTGATTGCTTCACTTATGATCTGATAATGATCAAAAGCTAAATCTAATTTCAAGACTTCATCAATTGAAAATAATGTAACTTCTGCAGCATCGTCATTTGCTTGACGTTTTTCTAAATAATACTCTGGTACAATCGCATAATGGGCGTTAGAAATAATCCAACCACGTGGATCACGGCCAGGTTTATCATATACACCATAATGCTTAATATGTATACCTTCTACACCTGTTTCTTCCTCTAACTCTCGCTTTGCTGCTTCAAACGCTGTTTCATCCTCCTGTACAAAGCCGCCAGGTAACGCCCATTTCCCTGCTTCAATATTAGGTTTTCCTTCTGCATTTGTTAATGCCCGTTTTATCAGCATTAATTTCAGAGCCATAACAGGAGGTTTATGTTCTTCTTTTTCTTCAGTAACAATAGTAAATACTGCAATATCTGATGTATATCCATCAGGTGTGTGATATTTTTTTACATCATATTGTTTTAGAGCTTCTTGGTTTGACATTTGTCCCCCTCCTAAACGGTTAGTATTTCTCTTTACGTATTTCTTTCTTCTTAATAATTAACAATACGTTAATTATTAATTACAATTATGCACGAATTATTTTTAATTGTCCATAAAAACTTTAAAAAAATTCTGTTCAGTTACAACTCTATGCTTGAGACGTGATTGGATGCTTTATATGTATAGGAAAGTCCTCATTACTAGCGGATTTTACAAATAATACTTCACTTCCATTAAAGATACTACTTTCTATTTGAATATTTTCATAGTCTGGGGTGTAATGAAATACTATTTTTTTCGTAGAATGATCAGCAATTTTTGTTAAAATGTGCTGAATTTCAAGTCCTCTTTTACTAACAATATCAAAAATATGAATTTGTTCTAGTTCTCTTTTAAATATAACAATCACATCTTCAGGTTCAAGATAGTAAATATCATGAGGAAAAACATGTAGACAGTAAAACATAAATATGTGTTGTGCATTTTTTGTGCTAAATATTTGAGAAACAGGAACTCTTTTGGTTGCAAATTCATATATGAAATGTCTATCTTTTATGTTAGTTATATCTAATTTATGAATATTTGTATTTAAACTCTCTTTTAAAGAGAAATCCATTGAAAATTCATATTCATTAACTGCTTTGAAACCAAATTTCGGATAAAAATCTAAGACATTTTTATTTGCGAATAGATATATAAAATCATAGGTTCCATCGTATTCTTCTAAAACTTTATTCATTAAAGCAGCCGAAAGCCCTTGATTTCGATAATTTGGATGTGTCATAACGGTGCCAATTTGTATGGCCTTCTTGTTTTTACCATCTATCACTAAGTCAAGAACGTTAACTGAAACATTAGCTATTACTGTGTCTTCATGAACATAAGAAAAAGGAATATATCGATTATTCCAGAATCCTTTTAGATAATACTCCTCAAAGCTTATACCGAATATATTATTAGTAAGTTCACAATAACTTTTTCTAAGAGCTTCATTATGCTTATAATCTTTTATAAAATATAGTTGACTCATTTAATCGTTCTCCCTTTATTTTGTTATCTTTATTATAGCAAGGAAATTAATACTTAAAGGGATAAATATTCCATGTAATTGTAAACGCTCCTTTTCAGCAATCATTATCAATTTCCCACTTACATAACTGACACCAGTAAATTTAAATTTCGTTTTATAAGCATCACACTCCTTGTATATTAACTGCTTTTTAAGAATATAATTTCAATACGTATTATTAGAAATTTATTGCATGTTTTAAAGCTTCTTTTTTATAGGGAATACATAACTTTGGTAGATCGCATGGTCTAAGATGAATTAATGAGTACTATCTCAATTGATGTACATAGTATGTAAATATTTTCTTTTTATTGGAGGGATTCCATAATGGTTGATAATATACAACAAATAATTCAAGAACATAGACAATTTTTCCATAATGATCATACAAGAAGTTTTCACTTCCGTCTTGAACAGCTTAAAAAACTAAAAAACTCTATTCAAAAATATGAAAATCAAGTGCTGAGCGCATTATATCAAGATTTACACAAAAGCGAGTTTGAATCATATGCTGCAGAAATTGGTTTCGCATATAACAGTATCAACTTTATAATGAAATACCTAAAACAGTGGATGAAACCTCAAAAAGTAAAAACACCTATTCACTTTTTCCCTTCCAAAAGCTACATAATAAAAGAACCATATGGTACAGTGCTCATTGTTGGACCTTTTAATTATCCATTTCAATCATTAATTGAACCTCTTATTGGGGCAATTGCAGCAGGGAATTGTGTAGTTCTCAAGCCTTCAGAAAATGCACCAAACGTTTCAGCTATAATGAACAAAATAATAAGTGAAACGTTTGATAAGCAATATATTCGTGTAATTGAAGGAGACAGAGACACAACTTCTTTATTGATTCATGCACCATTTGACCATATCTTTTTTACTGGTAGCGTTCCAGTTGGAAAAATTGTCATGGAAGCTGCGGCGAAAAACCTTGTACCAGTAACATTAGAACTTGGTGGAAAAGGGCCAGCTATTGTCGATGAAACAGCTAACCTCGATATAGCAGCCAAACGTATTATCTGGGGAAAATTCATAAATGCTGGGCAATCTTGTATAGCGCCTGATTACGTTATTGCACACAGATCTATCAAGGGAAAACTGATTTCAAAAATGAAGGAAGTTATCACAAGTTTTTATGGATCAGATGTATCAAAAAGCAATGATTATGGTCGAATTGTAAATGAGAGACAGTTTGATAGACTTCTTTCTATATTAGAACAAGACCAAAATCATATACTATTTGGTGGGAATTCATCTAGAGGTCATTTATATATTGAACCGACACTTCTTGAAGTAAAATCATGGGATGATGCAGCTATGAAAGAAGAAATTTTCGGACCAATTTTACCAATTATGGAGTACAGTAATTTAGATGGGGTCATTCACATGATTAACAACTATCCCAAACCGTTAGCTTTATATGTGTTTACTGAAAGTAAAAATGTTGAAAGACAAGTATTAGGACGAGTTTCTTTTGGAGGAGGATGCGTCAATGATACAATGTCACACATGGCTAATCTCCATTTGCCTTTTGGTGGAGTAGGAAGTGCAGGGTTCGGTGCCTATCATGGCAAACATAGTTTTGATACTTTTACACATCATAAAAGCATTTTAAAGAAAAGCTCAAAGGTAGACTTTGGATTGGTATTTCCACCGTACAGGAACAAAATTAAAATTCTGCGAAAGATTTTTAAGTAATAGATCGTTGATTTTTGGATTTTAGGGAGTCCGGTTACAGGGGAAAAGCCAATCTCTAAAACAAGAACTTTATGGCATATTGAGAAAGAAATATAATACATCGCCTGATTCTTATTCAGACGGTATCCCTATTTTAAGATAATCTGTAACTTCTTATCTAAGTACAAACGAAAAAGGAGAATGCTATGTATTGGCTTAGCGTTTTGTCACAAGAGTCATATAAACTTCACGATTATTTTAAAACATTTTCTTATTCTAAAAAACTCGTGCTCACTGCCATTTTTTCCGCACTTGCAGCGATCCTGCAGTCAACCGGAAACCTTCTTCCAGGGATCGGATATCTCATTAGTCCTTTTGCTACTGCTCCTATTTTAATTTGTACTATTGTATCGATTCCCTTTGGAATTCAAAGTTATGTTTTAACCTTTCTTTTACTGGTTCTGATCCAACCCGGTGAATCTTTTGTTTTTCCGTTCACAACAGGAATAGTAGGTTTAGGAATTGGATTATCTCTTTTTAGTTTAAAAAGACGAATCAACATTATCGTTTTTACATCATTCTTATTGCTAGGTGGAATCTGTTTCCTTCTCTATATTCTCCAATTCCCTGTTTTAGGTCCAGTCGTCAGTACATCAATTTCATTAAAAATCATAGGATATATTTATATTTTTTCTTTTGTGTACAGCTGGATATGGGTGGAATTGAGCCGGGTATTCTTTAAGAAATGTTATAAACTGATAGGAATAAATAGATAACGAGTAAAGCCGACCTCCTTAATATTGTGATGGTCGGCTTATATATTTAAACCATTTCCTCAAGATTCATTGAGAGCCATTAAAATTATTAACTACATCTTTTCATTGGGAACCAAATTTTACAATTGATTCTATCATTTGTTCCCAATCTTCACTATGAATCTCATGCCCTGATCCTTCAAGAGTCACTAATTCAGCATGGGGAATGGCTTTCGCAAGAGCAAGTCCATGCTCGTATGGCAGAGCTGGATCTTCTGTTCCGTGAATAATGAGTACCGGTATGCTGATTTCTCTCATCCTATCGTAATAATCACCTCCACCTTGCAACATGGCATGATTAAATCTACTTGGAAGTTGTTTAGCGCGGATCACTTCTCTTTTCGCCAGTTTATATATTCTTTCCCTCTCATAAGGTTTGGAACCGGCTAAAGTTTTCCATACACCCGCAATATAGGAAACAGCCGCTTCTTGATTTGACCAATCTACTGAAGTACTCTTTGCATGGTAATTTAGGATATTCTCATCCATCGGAGGAAGTTTTTCCATCTCAGTCCCGAACACACTTGATGCAATTAAAGTAAGCGTAAATATACGATTCGGATATCTCAGGGCAAGAATTTGACCAATCAAACCACCTAAAGACATTCCAACGACATGAGCTCGCTTTATGGAATAAGCATCCAGGACTCCAACTGCATCAGTAGCCATGTCTAATATTGTGTAGTTGGAAGTACCAGGTTCATAAGTAGTCGATCTCCCGAGATCACGATGATCGTATCGAATGACAAATCTTCCTTGATCAGCGAGGCGGAGACAGAAGTCCTCATCCCACCAATCTAATGAAGACATAGCTCCCATGATTAAAAGTACAGCAGGGTCCTTAGGATTTCCAAAACTTTCTGTACAAATCTCTACTTTATTTATTTTCAGTATTCGTTCAACCATGTTCCCCCTCCTTTAACATTAATTACCTACTATTATAAGATATCAGGATGTATTAGGTCATGTATGTTAGCTTTTAAATATTTCTCAAATTTTATTAATCATGAAGACTCTGAACCGCTTGTTTTGTCTTCTTTTTAAGATATATTATTCTTGTTCCATCATCGCTTCCTTTGGTACACCGAAGAAATAGGTTACGATAAACCCACCGACGTATCCTGCAAATAATCCAATGACGTATTTCCACCATACTCCACCAGCAATCAAAGGAATTAATGCTAGACCAGATGGTCCGATCGTAATTGTACCAACGTTACTAAGTAATCCGATGACTGCTCCTCCAATACCTCCACCGATACATGCGGTGATAAAAGGATGGCCTAATGGTAATGTGACACCGTAAATTAATGGTTCCCCAATGCCAAGAATTCCTACTGGGAGTGAACCTTTGATTACATTTGTTAAAGATTTATTTTTACGACAGCGAATCCATAATGCGATTGCTGCTCCAACTTGCCCAGCCCCTGCCATCGAAAGAATAGGAAGTAATTGTGTCATACCTGTTGAATTGATCATTTCAATATGAATTGGTATTAATATTTGATGTAATCCTAACATAACAAGTGGTAAGAATGTTGCGCCAAGTACAAATCCAGCAAATGCACCACCGCGTAATAATACCCAATTGATAGCATCAATTAAGTTATTCGAAACGAAACCTGCTAATGGCATGAGTAAGAAAATTGTTACAAGCCCTACTATTAATAATGAAATTGTAGGTGTCACAATCATATCAATTGCATCGGGAATCACTTTACGTAATTTCTTTTCTACAAATGCTAAGATCCAAACAGCCAATAATACACCAATAACTCCACCTTGTCCTGGTGATAACGGCTGACCAGTAAAGATATTAAGAATTGGATGTTCTGACGTCATGCCAGTTAAAAGTGTAATACCACCGATTACTCCGCCAAGTGCTGGCGTTGCATCGAATTCTTTTGCCGCATTAATGCCGACATAAATTACTAAATAACTAAATAGTGCATTTTTAATCACATTTAAAACTGTTACGTATTGTCCCCAAGTTTCTTTGTCTAAATTTCCAGCAGTAATATTATTTAATAGGATAGAAGCAATACCAGCAATTAACCCTACTCCAACGAATGCTGGTATAAGAGGAATGAAAATGCTTCCAACTTTTCTTAAAAATTTTTTAAAAGGTGTATGATTCTTTTTCTTTAATTCTGCCTTAATTTCTGCACCTTTTGCTTGTAGTTCTTCTGCAGAAGAAGCTTTTGAAGAACCACCTTTTCTCTCTGCTAATAAAATACCGAATTGTTCTGCTACTTTTGTTACAACACCTGGTCCAAGAATAATTTGGTATGTTTCATCATCAACAGTACCAAGAACCCCATCAATCTTTTTTAATACTTCGCCATTAATTAAATTACGATCTACAGGTGTAACACGAAGACGTGTCATACAGTTTGTATATGCTGAAACATTGTCATTACCGCCAACCGCATCCAAAATTTGAGATGCCATGCTATGATATTTATTCATCATGTCTCCCTCTTTTCGGTTATTTTATTGCTTGTCTAACAAATCCTTGCGTTTCTGCTAATTTCTGTATTGTTTCTTCTTTCGAAATTCCTGTTAAAATCATTACAATTGCAATTTTAGGCTTATGATCTGCTTTTACTAAGTAGGTTTCAGCTGTTTCATAATCGCAAGATGTTGCTTCCATCACGATAAGCTTTGCGCGCTCAACTAACTTTTCATTTGTTAATTGAACATCAACCATTAAATTCCCATACACTTTCCCGATTCCTACCATAGAAGCTGTTGAAAGCATATTACAAATTAATTTTTGTGATGTGCCTGCTTTTAAACGGGTGGAACCAGTTAATATTTCTGGTCCGTTTACTACTTCAATGGCAATGGTTGCAACTTTTCCTACTGCCGAGCCTTTGTTACAACATATTGCGACTGTTTGTGTCCCAATTGAATTGGCATATTCTAATCCACCAATAACGTATGGAGTTCGACCACTCGCTGCAATTCCTACTACAATATCTTTGTTTGTTAAATTAATATTTTTTAAGTCTTGAATACCTAATTCTCTACTGTCTTCTGCACCTTCTACTGCTTTCATGAAGGCTTTTTCACCGCCAGCGATTAATCCGATTACTTCTTCTGAATCTGTTCCGAATGTTGGAGGACATTCAACCGCATCTAACAAACCAATACGTCCGCTCGTTCCAGCTCCTATATATATGAAGCGGCCGCCTTTTCTTTTTGCTGTAACAATCGCTTTCACTGCCTTAGTGATTTGTGGAAGTTCTTGTTTCACTGCTTCTGCGACTTTTGCATCTTCTTCATTCATGATTGTTAAAAGTTCAATTGTTGACATTTCGTCTAAATTCATTGTTTTTTTATTGCGTGTTTCAGTTATTAAATGTTCTAGCATATTCATCACCCTCATTTATTTTGAAATATATCAAATAGTATTCATGCACTCGATGATGTTTCATCTTCTCCATGAATACTATTTATTTTATATTGCTATGCCAAACGCTTAAAAAAGAGTCTTAAATTGTTATTTCTCGCAAATTGTAAATAATCTTGATGTTATTAGATCCGATGTACTAATGAAGCACCTTGATGTAATAAAGGAAAATGGGATATGAGTCCCTGCTATGCCGGAACCGAAAAATAATTTTTTAATTTAACGAGAGATTACTTGGACAAGAAAAAAATGGTAAAATCGACAAAGAACTTTATGGGAGGTGAACCAATTAAAAGGATTATTCCATCTTGGAGTATTCGTATTTTAATAAGAAAGTAGCTTTAAGGAGGGTGAAATGGAACCGAAAATAAATATCAATCATTCAGCACATTTTTCTTGGCTGTCACGCTGGCCGCAATGGACCGGGTATGCTGCAGCTATATGGTCTCTACTATACGGGTTACTCGGGCTGTATTGGTTATTTGGAGGAACTAGATTTCCTTTTGGTAAAAGCGATTTACGTGGAAAAATGATGGGCTCGTTTTTATCAGATCTTAATGTAGAGGTCGGAGGAACAGTCATTGCCACTGCTGGATTAGTGGGAACAGTGGTAGCTTTTGCGATGATAAGTACATGGGGACGCCGAATTCCTATTGTGATATTGCTCTCTTTTGCATGGATAAAGAGTGTTACGCTTGTATTGATAGTTCCCGATGCTCGAATTGTGCAGAACTTTGCTTATTTATTTTTGCTTCATTTCGATCTGATTGACTGGAGAGTTGCTAATCAAGTCTTTTGTATAGTGGGCGGCTTCATATGGGGTGCTTCTGCTTTAGTGTACTTTCGTCTCACACGGAATGCTTGTGTCAACTGCGGCAGGAAGGACGTTTCTGAAGGATCATCAGCAAAATCTGCTGCTCCTCAGTGGGGAAAGTGGTTTACCTACCTAGCGGTCATTTTGGCGTTTCCATATGGTATCGTCCGCTGGGCATGGGCCCTAGGTATTCCATTGGGGACAAATAACATAGCAATAGTTGGGAATGAAGACATTGTAATAACTGAAGCCATCTTAGGAGGGTTATGTATTGGCGGTGGAATCCTAACCCTAGGGCTTATTCAGAGATGGGGAGAAATTTTTCCACGTTGGTGTTTATTTCTAGCAGGTAAACAAATTCCAATCTGGATTGTAGTAGCTCCTGCCACGTTTATTTCGGCTATAATCACAATAACAGGTCTGAAGCTTAGTCCCTCAATCATATATATGATGGTTAATGGTACAATCACTATCGAAAATTGGGGAAAACTTGTTCCCTTTTTATCCTGGCTGCCTTGGGGAATATCACTAGGGATCGCAATTCTGGCCTATTATTTAAGAAGACGCGGTCGATGTAAGCATTGTGGTAAACTTTAGTACTCATCGTTTTTCTACCAGGACTCCATGGAGCGTTAATATAGATAATACCAAAGAATAAGTTTAGATTATAACTAATCCTAGAATAATTACTATTTTGTGATTCAATCGAGATACGTGTAAAACTAGGTCATAACAATACATTTATTTCATTTGACTGCTTATATCGGCTCTATAAGATGATTTGAACATTCTGATACCAACTGTATTATTATGGACGTTAAAATTCATTACAAGCTAATCTGAAGTGTCGATTTTTTATACATCTGTACGATTTTTCGTTCAAATGTATAAATATAGAAAAAGTATCCTTTATAGTGTAAGGATACTTTTTTATTCTTGCTATGTTAGGTCCCACCACATGCCCATCAAGCTAAAATTTTGAGACACTTATGAGAGTTCAGCTCATTTTTTTCTTTTTGCGGTAGTCGCTTTTCTTAAATTGGAATTCTCTTCTTTATTTCCTATAAATTGTTCATTTTTTCGGAAATACTATTATAAGTTTTTATTCACTAACTCTAAGGTGCTACTTATAAAAGCTTGATAAGGCGTTTTGGGTAGCGAATCTATTTTACTAGCTGCTCTCTGAGCATAGATAAGTGCTTCCTCTACTCTTCCAAGTTGCAAAAGACAATTTGCCCTATATGCATCTGCAGTGTAGAGAATACATAATTCAAGTGGGTAAATAATCGTATTTGGCAGCTTGAATTGCTCAAATGCTTCAAGAGCTTCTTTTACATACCCTTTTCCTAATAATGCTTTCCCTTTTTCAAGATAATAATAGTCACTTCCGATATTCCCCTTTACTAGGGTAGCAAACCTATCTAAGTAATAAAGGGCCTGTTCATAATTCTTTGATGTTTGATTATGGTAATGTGCTTGAAGTAACAGTGTAAAACCTAGAGACTCATCATTTTCACTAAAAATAGCAAACTGTTCTGACTTCTTGATAAAATAAGCATAATCATTTTCATTGTTATGAATAAGGGCTTGGAACGCTGCAATTCGAAAAATATTATCCATCTTATAAAAGATCATTTTCCTCTTGGATAGTTCAATTAATTGATTAAGCTTACTCTTTCCTGCTTTATAGTCACCTATCCCAAAGAGTAAAACCATTTCAACGTAATTTGCTTCTATTTCAACGACCATATCGATCACTGTTGCTTTTTCATGATACTCTTTTCTTATATTTCGCAACATTATTAGGGCATTATAATAATTCTCCTCTTTTGCATGGTATTCCACTATATGCACTTTAGCAGCTACACAGTGACTATAGAGAGATAACCGTTCATAGATCGCTATTGCTTGTTCTATCAACATTTCTCCACGTTTTTTCTCGGATTTCACAATTACCCTTCCAGAAATTTCTAATATCCTAGCAGATTCAAATGAAATGGGAAACTGTTGGTCCAACATGTCTTGTGTCAAATTAATTATCTGTTCATCATTATTTTTTTCAAACGCTTCTTCTACCTTATTAAATAAGTCCTTTAGCCCATCGGATGTAGGGCTTCCTAACAAATATTGGGGATCGCAGCCCAACTGGTGCGCGATAAATTTTAAACTATCCATCGAAGGGTTCGAGTGCCCATTTTCAATCATGCTTAACATCCCTTTTGACATTTTATTACCAGCTAACTCTACAAGTGTCATACCTCTTTCTATTCTTAATTTATTTATTCGTTTTCCTAACTCATTCATATTCAACATCCTTTGTAATTCAATTTACTAGTTCAATTATATTAAACCTTAGCTTGAAAAGAAAATCAGTACATGTTACGATAAGTTCAATTAAATTGAACTTACTTAATTTGGATTTTCAAATGGATAAAACAAAGAATGGGGATTAGATATGAGTGAATTTATTGTGAATGAAATAGGACAAAAACAAGATATAGGCGGTATTGAATTATACTATGAATTGTTAGGGAGAAATAATGAAGGTCCAACCCTAGTTTTTGATTCAGGATATGGAGCCACTTTAGAAAGCTGGAATCCTATTAGAGATGACATTTCAAAGTTCTCAAAAATGTTTATTTATGATAGAGCCGGTATTGGCAAAAGTGGAATGAATGAAACCCCTCGCCATAGTCAACAAAGTGTCGAAAATCTACGTATCTTACTTAATAAAGCCGGTATAAAACCTCCATATGTATTAGTTGGGCACTCATTTGGAGGATTAAATACAAGATTATTTGCAAGCACTTATCCAGAGGAAGTAGTAGGAGTAGTTCTCTTAGACTCAACTCATGAGGATCAAAACAGAATATTGCCCTCTTTATTTACAAAAGGGGTTCAGGAGGCTTATTATAATCAATTTACTTTGGAAGGTTCTCTTAATGAGGTGGAAGAAAGTTTAGAACAAGTTCGTACTTCTAAATCACTTGGAAATATTCCACTCATTGTTGTAACAGGAGGTCTGCAACCTTTTCATACGGCAGAATCTATGGCTACTTGGATGAAATTCCAGAGAGAGCTTGCTAACTTGTCAACTAATAAAAAACATATTATTGTTGAAGATGCTGGACACGCAATACATATTGATAAACCTCAAGTTGTTGTTGAGGTAATAAGGGATATATTAGATATAGTGAAAAATAACAATAAACGCTCTACTCTGTAATTTTATGTTGTTGAATCATTATTACGGGCATTAATAATTTAAGTTTAAATTCATGTTAGATATCCTCTTATATTAAACGTATCACCTGTACAATAACGACACATTTAATATAAGAAACGATACTTTTTCTTTCTAAAATAGTAATTGGTTAGCGGAGAAAAGTAGTTTTTCATCCCAAGGGTAATTCTAGGATATGTTTTTCCTATTTTTAAAATATTCGGCTTCAGGATTCTTCCGATAAATCCGAGTGTTTAATTTTAAGCGAGAGATGTAAAAGGATCCTCTCACATCCATTTGATGTAGATCTTTCAACCTAAATCACGTATACATAAATCATCTCTTTGTACCGTTTGCAAACAAGTGGAACTATAGGTTCGGTCATTTTGTGTATCGGGTTCTAAATGAATATGTAAAAATTCATTTACACCTTTTTGAAGGGATTTTTCTACTACGTCATAAATAGCAAAAAGGGACCTGGAATAGATTCCTTTTTGCTATTTTATAATACCTATTTTATCTTCATCATGTTTTCTCTAACCTATAGAATAAGTTTGAAATTTACATAGCATTTGGCATTATGATCTCACTATTAGCGGCCATTTTTGATTATCATTACCGGTTTTCGGGTATGCAGTCACATTCGTTCTATTATCATATGAGCTTTCGGAAACATCTAACACATAATCAGAGAATTGTTCATTTTTCACATAATAGTATTCATCTTCAGCATGTTCAAGTATCCAACCTTGTGAATCTAAACCTTCATCATAAGAGTCAATAAGAGATTTAAGCTTGTTTATGTTCTGCTTCCTAATTGTTTTAAACTCAAACAATTTTACACTGACAATAAGAGCCATCATAGGGTTAATCCTGCATCCGTTAATAAGCAAAAGGTCTGAAATCCTCAATATAACAAAACCTGTATTATAGACTTTTTCGTAGTTCGTTTATTACTTCAATTGGCATTAGGACCGTACATATTAGACATATCTAAAATGTACGGTCCTTTTGTTTACTAGTGGTTCACTTATCTAACCTAAAGATAAGTATGTGGTCCTTTTACAATTTGAATTTCTTTTTAAGCTTCTTATATTTTCTATATGAACGTCTAACAATGTTTAACATGAAATACGGTATTTTAACAGGGAAAGGCAATTTATAAATGAAAGGCAAGTAAAATGTAAAATATGCCTTTTCTAGGTCTCTCCACTTACTATCTTCTTTTGTTTTTAAGAAATCAGATACATCGACTACATATCCTCTTCCGTTTTCCATCATCACATTTTTCCCGTGAACATCACAAGGAGTTAATCCTTGTTCCCTCGCATACTCTAAAGCTTCATTGATATCAAGGATTACCTGCTTAGGAATTTTAATCCCCTTATGAATAGCATCGTATAAGGTAATTTCTTTTAAACGTTTCAATACTATGAAATTTTTCCCTTTATATATAAGCTTCGAATAAGAAGGATGATTTCCGATTCTTCGGTATACTTCTGACTCTTTTTCAATTCCTTCTCCTTCTCGCGCGTAAACTTTCACTACCCAATCATTGTATTCTTTGTGCATAAATACTGCGGCATAATTACCTGTCCCTAAACACTTCCAAAGTCTAGGAATATCTTTAACTACTACAGGCTCGAATTCATCCTCACTTCTTATGCTTACCTCTTTCAATAATTCGTCCTTTATCAATCCCACAAAACTATTTATACTCATCATTTCCACTCCGGTTTTTCTAAAAGGGGTCCCACCCACATTTTAACGAATGTTGGTGCTACCTCAATTACTATCTTAACAAATTAAAATTTTGTCTCTCTATGCTTTCATTCTTTCCTCATACTGTTTAGCAAGTTTATAAAATGAAGATCGTTTGATGTCATACTTTTTCATAGCTCCTACTGCTGTAATTGAACCAGATTTCCATTCTTTATAAGCCTCAATAAATTTTTCTGTTATTTCGACAGGAGGACGTCCTAAATGTTTACCTTGTTTTCTGGCAAAAGCAATTCCTTCAAACAGATTTCTGTAAAGTGAGAAATCGATATTTACAGACGTGGTTTTTTATAGTTTTCTATGTATCTGTAAAGGTATACTTTAAGTTGATGGATGTGTAGCGATCCCCCACCAGTCACTTTTGTATTAACAATTATGCGTAACTTCTAGCTCATTATTAGCATAGATTGTTCCGTAAGTAGCACAAAGTAACATTCCACCACAAACCTCGCTACTCACTTGAAAGTTTATGCTATCTTCATATGTATCTATGCTATTAGCTCTAATTGTATCTACAAGTTTTTTGAAATCAAGAACCGGTAAATATTTCGTTATAATTTCATAGCTTGATAAATGATCTTCATTATTATATGCATTATATTCCTGAATTTCTTTATAAATCGGACTTGGACTATACGGATCATGTTGCAATTGTCCATTTTCATCTTCGAATTTTTTTATTTCTTCTTTAACTATATAATCTGGATAATCTTCACTACCTTCATCTTCATCACCAAATTCCCAAAATGGATATTCTATATCACATAAGTGCGATATAATCCACATTAGAAATTGCTCATTTATAAAACCCACATTTGCTTCTAACTCCTTGAATCTATTACCATAATATTTTGTAGCCTTTTCTATCTTCTCTTCTTGGGACATATCATCCGTCGCCCCTGTTATATCGCATCCATCTAAATTTATAAAAATGCTATTGAATTTACCTAAAACGCCTAAATCAACGGTTTCACTCCAGTAGGCTTCACCATCTCTATCGCTTTTTATCATAATATCCTCCATTCTGCTGCTATCGACTCAAACCCACGTTTCAATTAGCCTTTTACATCCATCTAAAGATTTTCCTATCGACCCATAATTCTTTTTTCCTAGAATTATAGAATGTCCCCTAGTAACTCGTCTTAAATACACCCAGTCATTTGGAAGTTCCCATGGGAAATTATAGGTATTCCTATTATTTGATTTAACTGGAATAAAGAGAACAATAGGTACGATCAAATCGTCTAGCAACCAAATCTTCCTTACGAATAAAGAAGTGCAGTACCCCTGCGTCCCACCAGCAGAAGCCAACGTCATCATCAGTTTCCAGCTCCAACAACATCTGCATATCCGCGACTTCCTGCTTCGCCTTTTCCTTATCACCACCGAAATGTGTCGCGAGCTTCTCCAATGTTTTATCCGTATTATACTCGTATTCTTCACCAGTCAGCAACATCAATGCTGCTTCGTATTCCGAGTCATCATGCTGTCCTATCGGATAACCAAACAGTTGAATAATATCGTCATCTTCTTCGTCTCGAATTTCATAAAGCAAATCATCATAATCATCTAAGGTAACTTTATCACTCTCTATCTGCTCATTATCAATGTAGGCGAAACCTGGTGGCTCCAGTGATGGACGCGCTTTCAATTCATAGCCAACATAAGTAGTTTCCAACGCAGTCTCACTTAGCGGTTCACGACGGACAACAGATAGTACCTCTGTTTCATCAAACCATATAACTCGATGTTCAATATTGTAAGCTGGCTCATCGATTCCAAGAAAAAAAGACAATATCCCTGTCTTTGGCAATAATGCGTTAGCATCGTTCTTCGCCACATCACACATATTCAATTGAACTAAGAAGGTCATTGGTGTCCCATCTGTTGTAAGCGGCCATGCAAATTGTGGAGGCAGATCTGGATCGCCACCAACACGCGAACACCCCGTCTTTGTGTAATCTGTCTCGCCCACTTTTGCACAACGCACCCCGTGCCGCGATGTCTCCATCAAATAGTTTATCGCATGTTCAAAACCATTATCCTTCAATTGCTGCTTCAGCTTAATTCGACTCTGCTCCTGTAATTGCACGCTAATCCTCTCCCTATTCTCTCATCTAAATAAGTGCATCTACAACATATTCTACCATTTCATACGACACTATACACCATCAGATACGTGATAAAATTCACCCCAATAAACCCAATGAAAATGTAAAAAGAAATCCATTATGGTTTTTTTGTATTACTGTAATAAAAATAAATCTTACTTTTTCTGGACAAAAAAACAAAACAACACAATAATTGGAACTATTTACCGTTTAATTATTTTATACTTAACAAGTATTCGAAAAATCATTTTATAGTGGAGGGCAATACAAAATGAAATTAGGTAAATTAGTACTTATTGGAGCATTAACATTCGGAAGTTTTACAGCTATAGAAATGACTATGCTAACAAAACAAGCTTCAGCAGCTACACAAGATAATTTCACTGTTGTTTCTACAGCAAATTCATATTATCAAGGGCAAAGTTTTTTATTCAAAGCTACAAATGATAATCCATATAGCGTATGGTATCAAGTGAGCATTGAAAAATTAGTCAAAGATAAATGGGAATATTATGATGCAGATGGATTCCATTCGGAATTACCTGCCAACACAGATGAAGGTTTTGATATTTGGACCGGTTGGGGTGGACAAATTGTATCCCCTGGTATGTATCGTCTAAAAGTGGAAACAAAACATTCTGATGGAAAAACAGGCGTTTTTTATACTGAACCAATTGAATTAAAGAAAAGCAGTTGGATGGAAGAATAAAGTACGGTTTGGAAATGAAAGCCGTTTTAATAGTAAGGTATATAGCGCCCTACTTCAAATAGCAAGTCTATAGAGAAAACAACAAAGAAATGGGGGTTCAAATGAAAAAAAGTGTAATTACATTTATTACTTTCACCCTTTTTTGTGTGTCTTGTAGCCATAACACAGATAGTTCTAAAGAAATAGAGAGTACTGGTGCTGCAATCGATGATCCATCTTTAAATTCGCCTGAAGGTAAAAAATTAATGGAATTAGGTAAAAGAGCAGACGAAATGGCACTGGAACAAGAAAAGAGGGGATTTTATAGAACAGGAACAATAGAAAGAGGTAAAATTAAAACGGAAGAGAATAGCTTAGGAATTAGACGATGTGAAGGCTTCATAGGTGAAATAGGCCAATTTATGAAAGTAAAGAAAGATGCAAATTGGTCGTTCTCCCTAAATGAAGAAACCCAGAGAGGCATTATAACAGCATACATTATCGATTCTCATGAGAATATTGTTTTACAGTTAAATCATGAACAGAAAGAAAAAGACATTCAGATCCCCCAAGATGATGTGTATCAAGTAAAAATAACTGGTGAAGATTTTAGTGGTAAATTTTTTTTATCATATAGACAAAAATCATAGATGAATGCATGAACTGGGGTTCGACTGAGATACAGGTAATTTCGGGTCACAAGCTTTAGTTTAATTTCTACTCAAATCTGGAACTAAGCCTACATGGAGATTATTTTATTTACACTGCTATGCTAAATACTCAAAAAAGAGTCTTGATAATCAAGACTCCTTTTCGAGTAACAATTTGTATTTCTTTTTATCGGTTATTTTTCATCACGGGAAAATATTTACTAAATTGATAAGTGGACAATAAGCTCTTTAGTTTCTTTTATCCACTTCATTGAGCAAATACTTTTTTTAATCACTTTGACGTAGACTCAAAATGAGCGGCAATAGTTATCGCATCTTCGATAGAACCGCTTGTCTCTATTCCATATAAAGTATTTCCATTTTGCCAATATACACGGTTTTGTTTGTGTCTGTTATCCACCTCAACAACTGCGTAAGAGTTTGGAGTTGGTAATTTTGTTTTTTCCATTTGTTTCACAATAGATTTTGCTATAGGTATATTTTCATCTTTATTTGTCGATGGACTTTTCACAAAAATTGCCCAATGATCCTTAACAAAATTCAAATACATTGTTCCTGCTGCTCCTTCAGTAAAACCTTTAATCCCATTCCCTACATCTATTGCAGTAGGATCATCTTTGCTTGGAACATCTTTTTCGTAATCAGGATTTAATACAAATGTTGAACATAAACTTTTACCGGCTTCTTCCTTTGTCTCATACTGTTTGACAGATAGTTTTGCGATTTGCTTAGCTTGATTAGAATCCGAAAGTGCAGCGGAATCGACAGGGATTGGACTGTTGCTTTCAAAAAATGTAACAGTGTAATTTTTATCTTGCCCTTCTGTGTGTGCAGATAAAGCCTTTTTTTCATTAGACAAAGGGATTTCTGTTGGTAAGAAAATATTTATTTTTGTTTTTGCTTTTAAAGCCGTTTGAGTCGCTGCAAATACATCTTTTTGTTTCGGTGCATGAGACTCTTGTTGTTTTTCTGTTTGATCCTTAGATACAATAGATTCTTTTTTGTCACATGCTCCTAGTAAGAGTAGGGAAACACACATGAATGCTGAAAGTTTTTTCATTTCTTTTACCTCGAGTTTATTAATTTTGTAAAAAATAACATTATGAATTTAATTATAAAGTGACCTCAAAACAAAACCTATGACATTTGTTTTAAAGTCTCTAGTATAGCAACCGTAAACGCAGAGTTTTCTTCTTGTTCTAAAGCTCGGAAATACAAGCTTCTTAAGAAGTTTCTAATGTTTTGTACTAAAATATCATTTCGAGAAGTTGACGCTTCTTCAATTTTTGTAAGGCTATGAAGCCAATTGTTCCATTCTTCTTGAGTTAGGAGATTTTGGTTCCATATAGACGTTACTGCTGTCACTAATCTCTCATCTTCAAAGTTTATGTATACGTAATCATGCAGACGAACCTTATGAAAAATAACAGTTAGGATTCCATGTGAAAATTCGCGATTTCGTATCGTACGAGCTAAAGCGTCTAGCGCATCTGCGGCATGTGCAGTAGAATGAGCCCAGCCTTTTCCATCTACAAAGCCCCTTACATCTTGTTCAAGATATACATATTCAAGAACTTGTTCTGCTACGCTGTAGAGTTGTTCTTCAGATAAGAACGGTTCTTTTTCATGAACAGATAAAATAAGCGGTGGGATTAGAACTGAGAAAGCCCGTTTAAAAACGGAGTCTGTTCCTTTTTCACCGATTTTATAAAACAAATAATCAGGACTTAGCGCCTGCAAGAGTAGGCCGCGTAATTCTTTTTCTCTAAATACTTCACCAGTAATCCATCGCTCAAGCGTACTGTAAATCAATTCATCACGAAACTCTGCATCAGTTGAACCGATATAATCCATCATCCATTGTGCATATGGATATGCGTCCACATCTTCTGGTACAGCGAAATTGTTATTTTTGATTTGTTTCAGTTCTTCTTTCAATTCTTGTTCATCCATCATTGCACTTTCTATCCCCTTTTTAAATTTTTCTATCTCGCTTATATACTACCTTATATTTATCTTGATATACCATCCTCTTTTTATATTTACCCCTTATTATATACGAATTGTATCAACTATTTGCATATAACTGTACCTCTAAAATTAAATTTGATCAATTTATAATTTTTCTAGATATTGCAAATTATATTTTTTTTCAGAAATACATGAGTCCTTCATAAAAAACGAAAAGAATCGACTCTATATGTTAGAGGATTCTCTTCGCTTTAAAACTTGAAATAAGTCCCTTACACAATCAGGCTACTCTGCGATAATTATTTTGTTTTTCTCTTTGCTGATTAGGTGGACCAATAAAAATAGCGATAAAAAATGAAACAACACACAGTGCACCAATTACAATAAAGGTTGGTTTAAATCCACCTAATATTGCACCGATAAAGGCACCTGTGAGTGCTCCTAAACCAAAACCTTGGTAGACGATACCGTAGTTTTTACTATGATTTTTTAGACCGAAGAAATCACCAACAATGGCTGGGAAAATAGTGATATTTCCGCCAAAGCAAAAAGCAACGCTTGCTACACAGGCGAAATAAATCCCATAATTTAAGTCCACAAAACTAAGAGTAAAAACAGATATAGCTATAACGACAAAAGTTGCCGACACAATTTTCAAACGGCTGATTTTATCTGACAACGACCCTAATATAATTCGACCAACAGTATTAAAGATAGCAATCATAGAGACTGCATTGGCTGCTGTTGCTGCACTAAGTCCTACGAGTTGAACACCAATATCCTTTACCATGCTAATTAAGTATAGTCCACTCATACATGATGTGAATAACATGATAAATAATAGATACACTTCTTTTGTGCGAAGCATTTCTCTTGTTGTATAGTCATGACTCTTTGTTTCCTGAACTATATCTTGTTCAGCGGCTTGATGGATAAAACACGCGCCTATAACTATCATAATTGCTACAATTAAGCCCCAGTACAAAAACGCTTGTGATACACCAACTGAATCGATTAGCTTTCCATTAATGAATTTAAAAATTAAACTGCCCGTTCCGTATGCTGAGACAGAAATACCAGAAATCAAACCTTTTCGCTCTGGAAACCACTTTATTAAATTGGAGAGTGTAGTGATATATGCTGTACCATCTGCGTAACCTACAACAACACCTGCTAGCACATAAAGCATTGGTAATGAGGACACTTGCGAGCTAAGCATTAAGCCAATCCCTAGGGATAAACCAGATATAATAATGAGTTTACGAAGTCCCCATTTCTCTTGTAATTTACTCGCAAATAAAGTTGAAAACGCTAAAAAAAAGCTAGTGATTGAGAAGGTTATCGCGACAGCGTTAAGATTCCAGGCGTATTTACTCACTAAAGGCTGATTGAATAAGCTCCATGTATAAATTGTTCCAAGGCCCATTTGGACAATGATTGTACCGAGAATTACGAGCCATGGATTACCAGATGAATGTTTCATTACGCCCTTCCCTTTCTTTTCCTATTTCAATAATTGTCTTACAATGCTTATTATGTCCACAATGCTTTGTGAGATGCGAATATTGAAATGAAAATAAATGCAGAGTATTACCATCCAAGCTATCATTTGAAACAATAAAAAAACACTTATCGATGAAGTGTCTTTTTATTGTTTCAATATATTTTATTTTTTGGTGGTAAAACTGTATCTTCAATACTTTACCCCGCTATTCGTGGGCAGTAATACTCCCACCTCAAAATTTAGCGAAAGCATTGTCCAGCTCCAGCGGCTAGAATCTTCGGTCGTTTCGTCCCCTCGGACGAGGCAAAAAGCGCCTCTCTGTCAGGGGCGTGGGCGTCCTGCGATTCTGAGCGAGCCGCTTCCGCTTTTCTTAAGAAGTTAGGTGGGAGATAAACTGCCCGTAAAAGCCCGATTGGTGAGGGCTGATAATCAGTGGGGGATGAAGAAAACCCCCACTGATTAAAGTTTCACTTTATGTACATACCGTATGAAACAATCTGATTTTTTAAGACTTCAGATAAATGGTTGCAAATCAACCAGCGTTTTTTCAGATCCCCACTTAATTATGCGTATTCCTTTAAATGATGGGCTGCTGACTAAGCAAATGTATCAGCCACTAAATTGCTAAAGTCTCTTAAATATTGAAGATAATTGGTTCCTCCATAGTTATACCTCTTGTTATACATCTTTGCGACAACGACATTATATTTAGGAATAACTAAAATTGTTGGCCCTGTCACGCCTAATATTTGATAAGATCCTTTTGGAACTCTTTCACCTATTTCATTTTGGAGTGCTGGTGTATTTTGAACAAACCAAAATAATCCGTTTTGTGGTAAATTTGTATTTTTAAAATGAGGAGAATGCAATTGTGTTGCAATTTCAATAACTTCTTCTGGTACAATTTGTTTTCCATTCAAATAGCCCTTATTTAGATGAAGATTTCCCCAATAAGCAAATTCTCTAGCAGAGACAAAAAGATTCGATTCTGTCCCGTCATCTGATTTACCTAACTTACTTCCAGCTTCTTCTTCAGGATTTATGACTACTTTTACTAAGTTGTCATGATCTGTTATTTGCCAAGCCGTTTCTGTAAAACCTGCGGGTATAAAGACTCGTTCTTTCAGTAATTCCGGAAAACTTTTATTATATAGCTTATAAATTAGCTGCGTCATCATTTCGACATTGATACCTCTGTAAGCCCATCCTTCTCCAGGTTCAAATTCTCGGTACATGATTTTGCTGTCACTCACATTAAGACCGTGCGAATGAGTTACTAAGTGCCTGATGCTTGTTTTACCAAGTAAAGTTTTGTCATACTCTTTAAAGTAATCTACAGCATAATCGTCTAAACTTTTTATTTTCCCTTCATAAAGCGCATAGGCGATCGCAAGTCCTAAATAACTTTTTCTTGCAGAAGCAACGTTAAACTGTGAAGTTGCTGTAATAGGAAAACTATTTTTTGTATTAGAATGAGTTCCGCTATAATGCTCCAATACAACTTTATTATCTTTCATAATATAAAGTGCTGCTGCGGAGCTATGGTTTCGTTCTTTTATATGTTCTACCCATGAAATTATTTGCTCGTATTTTTTCATTTTTATTCCTTTCTTTATTGAATCTATACCCAATTTCAAATTCGACAAAAAATGAAAAATACCTTTCTTCAGTACTATGAGTTCGGATCTTATATACTGAATGATTTTCATATTGAAAAAATAAGAAAGCAGGAGAAGGTTTTCCTGCTTTCTTAGTGATACTTTGGATGTATTATTCAATTGAATTCTCTTCTATTGAGCCATTGTTCATATTCTTCCCATAAAATATTTCGTCCATTTCCAATTTTAATTTCTTTGTAATTTCTTGTTGTTCATCAACAGACAATGTTTCTTGTGTATATCCAAACAAATAGTTATTTAAGTCAAATTTTTTTAGTTTGCATTTTGTGTGAAAAATATGTTCTTGATATACATTAACATCAATCATGTCATACAATTTTTTTACATTCTCTGGGATGTAATTTTGGATGGAATTTATTTCGTGGTCAATAAATAATTTGTTGCCCGTTATATCCCTTGTAAAGCCACGAACTCGGTAATCAATCGTCATTATATCTGTATCGAATGAATGAATTAAATAATTGAGTGCTTTAAGCGGAGAAATTTCTCCGCATGTAGACACATCAATATCTGCTCTAAAAGTGCTGATTCCTTCATCTGGGTGATATTCAGGATATGTATGAACCGTTATATGGCTTTTATCTAACTGTATAACGACTGAACCTGGAAGAGGACCTGGTGATTCGTTAAATGATTCAGTTGGAACTTCTACAACCGGGCCTTCAGAAACTAATATTGTTACGCTCGCTCCTTGTGGGACGTAGTCTTGTTTGGCAACGTTTAATACGTGTGCTCCTATAATATCAGATACATTTTTTAAAATATTTGTTAATCTCTCTGCATTATATTGTTCATCTATGTATTCTATATAAGCTTCTCGTTCTTTTTTTGTTTTTGTATAGCAAATATCATACATGTTAAAACTTAATGATTTTGTAAGATTATTAAATCCGTGCAATTGAATTCTTTGCTCCGGTGTTAGTTTCATGGTGAATCCCCCTCTATTTTATATCCAATTAGGATTTATGCACCTTTTATGATATAGAGTTCCATCCTATAATTTTTTTCATGCATACGTTGTTTACTTAGAATTGTTTACAAATTTTTTCAATGTAACGTTTTGTTTTTACCAAAATACGGTAAGTGAAATTCATTCGTTTTCATGAAACATGCGTTTAAATTTCTATCATTTGAAAAAAGCTTAGAGTCAATTAAATCTAAGCTTTTTTCAATACATTATTTTTTTAAATCTCTTTTTGTTACTTCGCTTCTAATATTTACATCTTTTGAGAACTCTGTATCGTTTTTTAAACTGTTAGGATATTTGTTTTTACGTTCTCGATTATCATTTCTGTTTGTCATAAATGCCCCTCCTTTTGTTAAGGTTTGTACCTATTTTTTACGAAAGGAACCATTTCATACAGGAGAAATTATTATTTCTATTCCATTTTTTGCGAGATCTCTTTTAGAAAGAATACATTTTGATTCGCACATACTATTCATTGGAGGTGACAAATATGGGAAACAATCAAAACCCGTTCACAATAAAGAAACGTAATGCTAATGGACAATATGATAAGGAAGCGCATAGCATTGACAGTCATGGGAATTATGTACCAAATACCCCAACAAATGATGCAATTCTTCGTGCTGAAAGAGCAAAAAAATGACTGTTCTGAAGGCTAAAATATTAGAGTTATTACCGGTATCGGTAAAAAAGCTCCTTCAACAAGAAATGCTAAATGGAAATCGATGTCTTATTGATTTCATAGCAGATGATGCGATTGCTTATGAATTTGAACCAGAACAAGTAGCTCCCTGTATTATGGCAGCTTATTATGTTTACGAATCAACTGCCTACCCAAGCGAAATGGAAGAGGAATGGAAGTTGATGTTAGTTTTTCACGCAGCTATTCGTTCGGCGATGAAGCTTCTGTCTTACGGTAAATATAATGCTAAACGATCTGAAAGTGGATGGATGAGTTATACAAATTTATAAAGTTTCATTTGAAGTAAAAAAGTCCGATTGTAACCGTATTAAGGTTATATCGGACTTACAATAAACATAATTTTGGAAGCAATAATAACGCATTATAAAAATTCAGCTCACTAGCTCCAAATAAAGCGTCAAGTTCCCCATTGATTCTTTACAGCAGCAGAATTACCTCTTTCAGTTTTGTCCACGTCAGCTGGTACAAAATTAAGCTATAGTTTTTTATTAGATCAGGATGATTCGTATCGACACCTCTGTCGATTACACCGACTGTTACTCCTTTTCCTACCCCTCCAATAAATTACCTATATGAATATGTTTTTTACTCCTAACTAAGTAGCTCCAGATTAGCAAATGATCTAGGAGAAATTGTTATTTCAATGCATGCCAAGGAGAACGAGCCTATATATTATTTTTTTTACGCTAGGTAATTTCTTCAACCAAATAATTACTACATACGTTATTTTTTATAAATAGATAACCTGTCCAAGCAAGAGGAGATATCTGTAAATAGAATGGTATGAGAACTACCTTTAAAGATGTAATAAAAAAGATAGCCAACATATTTTGTAGCTTTCTATTCAATATTGTTCTTACAAACGCTACATTATGTGCCTATCTACATATAAAAAGGGGAGATGTACAATCGCTTACGTATTCGAACGATGCATAAATATATGTTTGGAAATTATAATTGCTCCAGGTGCAAATATAGAGCTGTCTATAAGTGACTTCGATACATGTCCATCAGGGGTTATAATTGATGATGACGTAATTATTATTTCGTTACCGTTTGTTGCATGTGTAGAAATTACGATTACTGATGATAACACCATCACGATTGAACTAATTGATTCATTAGCCTTTCTTTCTTTTCCGCCTCCTAATTGGAAATAGTACGTGAAAAGTGTATATAGTGAATAACCACTAACTGCTCAGTAACGAAAAAAGGAACAAAAACGAAATTGTTTTTGTTCCTTTTTTCTACTGTATTAATACTCTATTTCATCATAATCTTTTGGTTGTGGTAGTGGTTGTATATTACTTGCATCTTTTGGATCACTATAAATAGCATTTTCTTCTGTATTTAATTTTTTTATGTTTTGTTTTATATTTTCATTAGGATGTTTGTTCATTTTCGTTATCTCCTTCACATCTTTATAAATGTAGTCATGCCCTATAGTATTCTTTTTACTCTATTGGAGCCATGAAACATGAATTAATATCATTAAATGTAAAAATACGGTAAATGAAATTACTTTGATCTTTGACAACAAAACATTTTCAATCAAATTACATAAAAAAAACTTGAATTCATGCGAATCCAAGCTGTCTCATATTCCTTATAAATTACATGGTTTTTAACTACGCAAATTCCCTCTCAACCAAGGACGCTGACGATGGAAACCAATCGGAATTTGGATAAGACTCGTTTCTTCTTCTGCATCCAACCTATAAAGTTCGTCACACAAATTTACATCGAACCCAAGAAGCGGGTGTCC
The DNA here is from genome assembly GCF_000746135.1 of Bacillus sp. UNC322MFChir4.1. Taxonomy (NCBI): domain Bacteria; kingdom Bacillati; phylum Bacillota; class Bacilli; order Caryophanales; family Bacillaceae; genus Bacillus; species Bacillus sp. UNC322MFChir4.1. The sequence continues at coordinate 51,674 of NZ_JQKQ01000013.1, read as the reverse complement.
CCCTAGCCCAAGGCTAGAAGCTACTAACAATAATTTTTGTACAAGGATTCCTGCTTCCATCTGTTGAATACGGTATCCTCTATATCCTAGTTCAGTTTTAAGATGATTTTTATCCCCCACTACATGTAGACATAGCGGCACTTGAAAAAGATTCACATTGTGAAGTGTCATCCCGCTTTGTAGTAAGAATCTATGATCTCCAAGATGTACTTGTCGTAATGTATGAGCATTACTGTCATAATGATAAGCGCCGTTTGGGATACCTTCAACGCCAAATAAACATACGTATATGGAAACACGGGATGCGATTTCTTCATAATTTGAATCTAAATCATTTTGATAGGCAAAAGAATCAGTCACTTCATGCAATAACGTATTCAATTGTTCTTGACTCATTTTCTTAAAAGTAAAATCCATTTCCGGTGAAAATCGATTTTGGCACGCTGCTGTTAAGTCATACGACATTCGCTTTATACGAGGAAGAACTAACGCTTGCCCACCATGCATTCTATTCATTTCACTCTTGATTGTTTGAAATGATTGTGTTGATTCAAGCATAGATGCTTCATTCATTTGAATCAACATCGGATACTCTGCAATCTTTCGTGATCGGACATAGTGATTATGATGAATAATTGGTAATTCTTCACATAATTGAGTGGCGGAGACTTCTATATTCGTATCATCATTTTCATGATTGAACTTTTGGTGTTCAGAATTTATCGATAGAGGGATAACTGCATATACACTCTCCTCTTGTTCCGATAAGCCGAGTAAATGATTGATGGCCCGGTCTAGAAATTGAAAATGCACGCTTGAGTTGAACTGAAATTGTTTTGCTACTTCAAACAATTGTCCGATTAACACGCCTGCATCCAATCCTTGCAAACGATAAGAAAAGTTATGGTACTTAAAGAAATTTTTCCAAAACATTGTCGATACAAAAATAACACCGAAACAAGCGGATGTGTCACAACTATTACCAAGAGTTCGGTCTACATATGAATCAAAGTTCCCTTCTCTTAATAACACTAAGCGGTGGTGTGCTACATCATAGTGATAAATCCCAGCAGGGACATTTTCCATCTTTAAATATATATATAATTCATTTGGATATAAAGCTCCGCCCGAGGGAACAAATCTCCGATACGACTGCATAACATTTACTTCTGGTGTTGGTCCGGTTGACTGATAAAATTGAGTAATCCCAAATACGTACCAGAGAAAATGACCAATTTCGCGAAGGCTTGGTTCTGTTGAAATTTCGAGATTTTCAAGCGTTAATGTTACTTCTGAAGATAACGGAATTCCCGGTAGGTTTTGATAAAGTTTATATGGAAGTGGCCCGTCTTCCCAATCTACCTCCCAAGTTGAAGAGGTTGCTTCGTCAGTATTAAAATGCAAATTGTTCAAAAATGTCTCTAAACTCACCCTTCTCCCTCCTAATCATCACTTACGCGAACGGATGTGGATGTGGATTGAGTTGTTCATGCGTTAGCGATTGCTGCGCATATCCAAGTTTCATTGGCACGTGTAATACCCTATCTAAACCAGTTAAGCGCGTAAGATGGTGCCCAAATGTCATTGGCAACATTCCTGGAATGATTACTTTCACACAATGTAATCCATTTCGCTTTATTTCTGGTGCAGTCTGATCTACTACAATCACATCAAAGTTCAACTGGTGTAACATCTGAAGTATTTCTTTTAAATCATCTGTTAAATCCTCATGTCTTGTTTTCTGCTTGAATGCCTCAGTAAGTGTTTGTACCGGGCGATTTTTATCTAGTAAAAACTGAAACCGTTCTTCTGATTCTGGTAAACCACATACCATCGGATGGTCAGGCATCTGCTTCACAAGGGAAGGATTATGGAACATTTGTACATATTTCTTGCGATTCTCCTCAAATTCTTTATCAAGCGTTAACATCATGCCAGCTAATTCATATATTGCACTTTTCGCCGCTCGCACTGGATCTAAATGTGCCCCAGCTGCACAGATAATATTTAATCCCTCCCTCTTTCTGTTTTTTGCCAGTGCCCAAATGCTTGGAATTCCTTGCTCCATTGTCGAGTTAAACAAATGTATATCATATCCCCCTACTGCACGCACACGTTCTGCCATCAACTGCAACTCTTGATCATCGACAGAAGAAAGATCAAGACGCGGAAGAGGAAGCTCAGCATACCAAGTTAGCAAAAATGAATCGCGCTCAATGACTTCTAAAATGCCATAAAAAACGGCTTCTTCTAAACTGCCACCTAATGCGCAACCATTAGAAGTCTCATAAACAAAACCATCTTTACCACCTAAACTATAATAAGCAAGTAGTTCTGGAACTAAAATGGGACGTTCTTGCAAAAAAGAATAACCCCATACCCAATTCATTGGACGATCTGGATGAAACGGTTTAAACGGAAAATTAGGTTGTATATATTGTTCGTTTGCATGTACACCCACTTCAAGAGGATTAAGTGCTTGATGAGCTATATTACGAAATGTGTCCTTGATGACAGTACGTTTCCCACGCGGTTCTAGCCCGCAATATCGTTCTAATCCTTCTAAAATGGCAGTTAATTCACTAGTTGCATATGAATGGGTACGACCAGCTGTTCCTTCGTCTCCAAAAAGAAGCGGAAGATTTACACTTACCTCGGCAAATGGAGGTGTAAGGTTATACATTTTATCATTTAAAAAACCAGTCTCATAATCTAGATAATCATTGGCCAATACTTTACTTAGTTCAGAGATTGAACGACAACGATAATTATTTATATTAACCTTCGGGCTTGATTGCAATGTAATATTAGCTGAATGTGATGAATCATTAGGCAATTGGCTACAATTTAGGCATAAGGCATGAGGAAGAAAAAAATGATAGGAGCTTTTCAAAGTTTGTAAATTCACGAAACATACGTGACCTTCTAATCGTGCATAATCATCCTGTAAAATGCACTGCACCTCATTTAACAGAAGATGTGTCATCTGTAATATTCCATTATTTGATGCCCATATGTCTCGGGGGCTTTCCTTATTTGTTGTTAGGTTTTGTAATATTCGCCACATCTCTTTCGAATCTTTCCCTGCAAAAGTACGGCGTATATCTGCACATTGAGAACAGCCCGATGTGCCAGGGCGAACGAGCGGACCGATTATTCCTTTTCCAAATGAAACGAAGGCTCGCAGCCAAGGAATATTCGTTGATTGAAGTACACTTTCTGCCTCTGTATGAAATGAAGGATTCCAATTATCATGTAACACAAGAACTAAATCGGTTGTTTCTGGAATTTTCCGATCAAAATCTGTTTGTTGATTGATTTCATACTGTTCAGCTAATTCTTTATATACACGTTTTGCCAATAGTCCTTCTCCAATTATTAAAATGGAAGAGCTCAATAGGATTCCTCCTCTCCCAATAATACTCCATAAATTCCTGCCAATTCCTCTTTCCAGACCTCTTCTAGCGATATTTCAAATACGTAAAGCCGTTTTCCATTTTGTTTTAGTGTCTGCTTTGCAGATTGTAATATTTCTTCATCTGTCAAGTTTTCACAAGAAGAAATGGCGAATTGTAATGGCGTTTTATCTTGTAATAAAACGGATGAATTCTCTATTGTTTGTGATGCGAGGCAATCGCCACAATTTTGTACTTCTATTAGTGCCTGTTGTAATGCTTTCCGTAATGCTATTGTTCTATTAACGCCTACACTTCCGTACCAGCGATTATTCGTACCAATCCAAATAACCGGAAAGTTAAAAATAGCCTCTCCTAAAGCAATTGTAGGTGTTCCTTGCATTGTGGTAAGTGCTTGCAAATAATAGCGGCAGCGTTCATCTTCTACTCCATCTAATTGCAGGGGAGAAACAGCAATTTTTTGTTGTAGTTGTCTCTTACGAAATTCTTCATCCAAGCATTTTTCTAATCCTCTAATTACACATTCTGCAATCGTTTCCCCGGCTCCGATTCCTAGAAAATCTTCATCTTCAGAAAGCTTGGAACGAACGATTCGTGATATATAGGTCTCAACTCCAGCTAATCCAGATTCGTACCTAGCTTCCATATGTGTTAAACCTGTACTAATCATATCTGGTAATAATTCAGCGGGTCCTTCTGACAACGGATCAACTGTTTGAATGCGACATTGAGCCAATGGCAGCTGTTTTAAGTCACCTGCTTCCCAAACATGAAAAATCCCTGCTTCTTTAGATACTAGGGAATTCAAGTTAAGAGTATATTCATTCGATTCATTTATATTTGAGTTTTGTTTCATTCTCGTATTAATATCTTGGACCCATTCGATTTCCATTCTCTCATTTACTAATGGATGAGGAAAAAAGGAGTGCCAGTTTCCTTCTAACGTTTCTGAATTTAGTAAAAAAATTTGATTCGTTTTCGTATCATTTGTTACATCTGTAACCTTTTTGAACAATTCAAATACAATTACATTTGCTAACATCGCTTCAGTTGTAGAAGAAACAGTGTGTACTCCTGAAGTTTTAGGAAATGCAGACTTGTGTATACGGCGCCAAGCTGATTCCCAGCAAGCATCATTTTCTGGGTGTACGAGTGGCCCGGCTAACCCGACTCCTTGCTTAAAAATGGCAGGGATAAAAATCTTTTTTTCTTCTTTACAAATAGCATGAAGAATTTTTAATTCCTCTATGTCTTCTTCTTGTGATACATACAAAATCGCCTGAAATGGCTGCAACGCATCTTTCAAAGCATTTCTTTTTTCATTTTGCAAAAAAATTTCTTCAATCGCTACTTCAGGATCTGTTTCTTGTGCATGCTCTATTAGTTCAATTATTCGTCTTTTATTGGTTGATACTGAATCAGTATTCATCATATAGAATTTCGGTAACCCCGATTCAAGTAGCGCAGAAATGAGGGAAACATAAAAAGAATCCGAACCGATGGCTAATACTTTCGTTTGGCGGTAAGATTGAAAGCGATACGCACCCGAACCGCCGAGGTTATCTAAAAATTCAATTTGAGATGCGTATTTTTCGAGAATACATTCTGGCAATTGGTGTGAATGATCTTGACTTATGTCTGTTGCAAATTCATTTTCATATAGTGTTTCTGCTATTTCAAATACTCGCTTTCGATATGGCTCAGATAAACCATCTGTTAAGCTTCCTAATGTGTATTCTCCGTTGAACATTGGCACCAGTTTTTCAATCCATTGATTAATTGACTTCCCTTCCATACGGAATGAACTTGTATTATTTCTAAAATACACTTCTCCTTTTGGATTAGAGAGAAAAAAGGTATCTCGTTTCATTTTCAAACGCGTAGAAGAGTTTAATTTTGTCATTGTACTCCTCCTTCACTGTTTATTGCATCAAAAACCTTCATCATAACAATTTTATGTATCCTATTTTTTCTTATGTCAAACGAAAAAAAGAAGTGTGATTTATCATACTTATAGAAAAGCGTCACCACAATGAAGATCATGTAGAAACGCTTTTCTTTAAGTAAAGTTTCAATTAAAAAATAGGAATTAAATAAAGCAGAATCCGTCCACGCAGAATCCACCGCCACAACCGCCGCATCCACCACAACCACCGCAACCGCCACAGCCAAAGCAGCCAAAGCAGCCAACACAACGGAATCCACAACGACCGAATCCTCCACAACGGCCACCACCGCCACAACGGCCACAGCCACCGCAACGACGAGTATAGTCGCTATCAATATAATATGGAGAAGGAATTTGACTATCCCAATACACAACATTTCCAGCATTATAGTCATTTAAATTTAACGTTTGAAGTTCTTGTTGAAAATTATTCATTTCATTACCTCCAAGTATATAATTTGCAAGTCATTACGAAAAAACGACTTGTAACAAATGGACGATAGACCATTTTGAATTGCACTCTCCAACAAAGTATGACCTATATCTAGGTATTGTGACTTGTTCAAATGCCTAATTTAGAATTATGTAACTTAGCATAAGCTCTTCTATTTGAAGTCAGCGCTTTTTTCCGTTATCGGCCGCTTTTTGCAATATACCGGCGATTCGACACAGGATAAAGACTTTTCGATAATATTCAACATACAAGTAGTCAATTCGCTGAGCTGAATCATACCGAAAAGTGAAAGGAGCAGACTAAAAAGTGGCCTTTTTAGTCTGCTCCTCATATTTTCATTAACAATGTTTTTATTTCATATTGTTCTAAGCACCAATTATATTTATTTGTAATCTGTTTAGGAACCGAAGCTAAATCTACTACTTCTTGAAATCCATGTTTACTATAAAAAGGTTTTAAGTGCTCAAATGGAATGCAATATACATTTTGAATTTGAAGTTTACGAGATTCTTTAATAAGAAATGCAACGATACTATCAGCAATTTTCTTTCCTCTATAGTCTTCTAACGTATATATCCCACCCATTTCAAAGTTGTTTTCATCAATTTTTACTAATCTTCCTAAGCCAGCTTTTTGACCATAAACATATGCTATTGCAATCTCTTCATTTTCTAAATGTGATGGTACAAAATTAGCCTTTTCATATTGAGAATGAATCCATTGTAAATCATTAGGTTTTGCTTTTTCTATATGTAACATAGGATTGACCTCCATCTATTTCAAAATGTCTTATGGTGTAACATAAAATCCCCCAAAGTTTATAGAACACTTTGGAGGAATATTTTCATTCTATACTTCGATTCATTCTATGTTGCGCCGTATCGTTCGCATTTACTTTTTTTATCGGTAAAAACATTCCAATACATGCAATACATGCACAGCCTGCAAATACAAATGGTAATGACTTTGCAGCTACGAATGATAGTGTTCCGAAAATAATAAGATCTAATATTGAATCTAAAACTGATAGCAATGAAATTGTTGTTGCTCGGACATGGGACGGGATTATGTCATTACTAAGCTGTGAGTAAATTGGATATCGAATTGCACGTACGAACCGTAACATAAAGAATGCTCCTAATATAACCCACAATGTTTCTCCGAAAAACGTTGATAACAGTAAACCGCTAACAGCTAAACCACCTGTTACATTCATTAAAATTGATCGTGAAAATCTGCTAGTCAGCCATCCAATTGAAATGGAAGAAAAATATCCTAGGATAGCAGCTAAAGCATACATAATACCAATTGCAAATACAGGAAGGCCTGCTTTCGTAAACAACGGTTGGTTAAATGTGTCGTATACTGCGCTAGCTGGAATGAACACAAGCGAGACGTTTAAAAACATAATAAGCAATTGCGGTGCTTTACGAATAACCTTTATCCCTTCAATTACTTGTGAAAAAGATTCTTCTCGGTAGGATGATAACTTCTTTGGACTTTTGATGAAAAATAGTAAAGCAAGTTCTACTATATGAAATACTATTCCAAGAACAATTAAAAGTGTAAATTGTTCTTCTCGTAAATCTTTAGCGAAATACGCCCCGAAGATTACGGCGATTAGCATGGAAATGAAACCAGCTGATTGGATTTTTCCCATTGCTTGATCCATTACATGTTGCTCATTGTTTTCTTTTAGTGACTCATAAATTAACGCTTCGTCCGCACCGGAGAAAAATGTAACTGACAAACCGTTCAATAAACTATATAGACAAAACAACCATAGGTTATCTGCGAATAATAAGATAGAAATACTACCAGTTTTTATAATAGAGCCAGTCAAAAATGATAATTTTGCACCGAAGCGATCAGCAAAAACGCCAGCTGGAATTTCCCCAACAAGTACTGCCACGCTCCAGCACATCATGACTATAAATATATTAGCTGCCGTTAAACCCCTTTCCATATAAAATAGTGTCATCACGGGCTGTAAAAAACTAATCGTTCCAAAAAATTGTACCCAAAATAAAATCGAAATGTTATGCGTTGCGATCGTTTGTTTCTTCAATTGTTCTCCTACTTTCCGTTATTCATTTTTCATAATGGATTTAGGACGCAGGAGTGCAATATTACGTTAGTTGATATTCACTCCTCTTCCTACTTTTGAGAATGTTTTTAGTGTTTTTTGCATTGTTTTTCCTCCTTCAATATAGATAGAGTTATTATAACAATTTTCTCAATATTAAAGAAACGTTTTTTAGAATCATGATAAGTTTGTATGAATGTGGAAAGTAGTATATAATAAAATACAATAAACGATTATTTTAGGTATTCCTAAAATAAAGGAGCGATACATATGAACATTACTATTTATTTCGGAAGCCACGAAGATCAAGAAGTGCGTACAATGGATTGCCATTTAGACGTTGAAGATGCAGAAGAATTTGTATCTGTTTCTTAATAAAAATATACATAATATTATGGGATAAGTACTCTTCCCTATTCTAAATTAAGATGCCTTTTTGAGGCATCTTTTTGTTTATTTTGAGGATAAAAACATTTACTTTTCAACGAATAAATAGTAGAATATAAATATAAGAACAAACGTTCGTTTTGTCTCCTCCGCTATTGGGAGGGTACTAGGAAGGATGGATTTCATTGGCTCAAATTAAACGCAGAGGAAGAAAAAAGCATACTCCTACTATTTCAAATACAGGCTTTATTGGCTCTGTGTTTATCGATACATTAGAACTTCAAAAAAAAACATATTACTTTTCTCGTAAACGATTACATATTACGCATCATGTATTAGATGGTCTCGCGCAAGCAACAAGTTCTCTTTTTGCTGAACATGGTGTCACTGCTTACTTATCATGTGCATATTTGCATAAGCAAAAGAAAATTGGATTTATTCTTTCGACGAAACCTTTTAAAGAAACTGAAGGCGTTGCTTATTTTAAAAATTATTTAATTGAAAAGAACTTTTATAACGGAAATATTGAAGAAGAACATTATCAAGAAGTTTTTAATACTGGTTTCATTGGCGTCGTTTTCGCAGACCTTTCAAGTATTGATCGTTTTAATTTTGAATTTGAAATGTCTCTTTTATCAAAGTTAATGAAAGACATGATTATTCCGGTTAAAGAGTTATTTTTACGTAATAAAATTCCAGCATACATTTCAACTGTGGAATTAGAAGATCAACATAAGTTAGGTTTTGTTTTATCCGTAAAGCCATACGATGAACGTGCTGAAGCGGATTTATATTTTGAAATGTATTTAAGAGAACGTGGTTTATATATCGGTGATGAAGAAGATGACATTGATAAGATTGTCATTCGAAAAAAAGTTGAGATTGTATAACAAAAAGGATGGTTAATTTATGATTAGCCATCCTTTTTTGATACATTATTTAAAGTTTTCATTTTCTAAAACTACAACATCTTCGTTTGTTAATCTTCCAGCCTGTTTTGTATAATTTACGAGTCTGATTATATTATCACAAGCTTGTTTTGCACCGATAACTAACAGCGGTACACCAATAAAATCAATTTTTAACCTTCTCGAAAATAAACCACCAAATGTCATAGCAATTGGTACAGTTGGTGATGTGTTAGAAAACACAATTTTTTCATGGTTTTGAAATTTATCTTGTAATAATATACTTAAATTTTTTAAAGCTGGAACTACAACTTTAGATGCACCATGACCGACTGTATAAACAGGATCGCCGTTTTCATCTCTTCCGTGAAAAATAATTTTTCCCATATCGGAAGTTTTTAGTTTATTAAAATAATCTACGTTTAATATTTCATCTTTTGTAAGTTTCCGATCAGTTGGTAGTTTTTTCAAATGATACGCCGCTGCTAATGAAGTTGTATGTGTCCCGCCATAATCGGTATAAATATAAATCATCCTATCATCCTTTAAATTAATGTACATGACTACTATTATGACCAATTATTTGCATTCTAATCTAAAACGAATTTATAAGACGTGGACAATTCAAGTTGTGTGATTGTACTTAGATAGCAATGGAATTCGTTTTGTTATTTTAGCGTAAATCTGAAACACGATACGTGCTAAAGGTTCTACTTTATTTGTATATTTGACAACTAATGCACTTGTTACGAAAGATAAAACAGCTCCACCTATAATATCTGCTGGGTAATGGACACCAACGTATATACGTGAAATACCAACTAGTATAGCCCAAAGCAATGCGATATTTTTCCAAGCTTCTCCACGTAAAATCATTGTAAATGCTATAGAAAATACAAGTACAGCATGATCACTTACAAATGAAGAATCCGCCGCATGTGGTACTAGTTTGTGTACATGATATGTGACGAATGGTCGTGGATGATTATAAAGTGCATGAATCAAAACATTTAAAAGTAGAGCAATACAAACAGAAAGTGCTGTATACAGTACTGTATATTGCTTCCGAATAGCTTCTTCCTTTTGACTGTTGCTAAACCATAAAGAAAACATCAAGATCATTGTAACATAAGGTGCGCTATTTGTAATAAATATCATCACCTTATCCAACAAAGCAGAGGATCCTGCGAAATTATTAATCCAGTGGAATATTGTGTAATTCATATAAGTCTCTCCTTGTTTACATTCAGTACATAATCACCAAGTTTATATCATTAGTGATTACCTATTTCGTTGATTTCCCCAGTATACACTAGCAATATGAAATGCTCTTTAATTTTTTCTCATCTTTTTCTCATTTTTCTTCGTTATGCTAAGTCCACAAATAAAAGCGAGAAGTATATAATCTACTTCTCGCTTTTAAGACAATTAAACAATAAGGTAACAGTCGACCCTTCTTGTTCTTTGCTGTTTATTATAATATGTCCATTGTACTTTTCTACAAGGCGCTTTGCGATGGAAAGTCCTAATCCATTTCCGCCTTGTTTTCGACTTCTTGCTTTGTCGACTCGGTAAAAACGATTTAGTACATATGGTAAATCAGACTCTGGTATTCCGACTCCTCGATCTGTAATGGTGATCTTAATTTTTTCTTCTTCTACCGCGCTTTGCAAGCAAATGTATTTTTCATGTTCTTTTGTATATTTGATCGCATTATCAACTATAATGACTAAAATTTGTTCAAGGTAAGAAGCAGGAATAGAAACACATGCATGATTCGCGTGTAATTGTCTATCAAAGTGAAAGTCCGCATGCAGCAATTCGAAATTTTGTATAACTTGTTCTATTACTGAATCTGCATGTACAGGCTCGGCTGCGATAGAATACATTTGTTCTGATTCTGCTCGGGATAATTCTAACAACTCTGATACAAGCTTATTCAGACGATCTACTTCTTTTAAACTAGAATCTAACGATTTTTGTAAGATTGCAGGGTCATTTTTTCCCCAACGATTTAACATAGAGAGATGTCCTTGTATAATCGCAAGTGGTGTACGTAATTCATGCGATGCATCTTCAACAAATTGTTTTTGTTGTACAAAGGATGTTTCTAAGTTGTCCATTAGCTCATTAAAAAGCAATCCGAGCTTGGCAAATTCATCATTGTTTTCGTGAATTGGTACCCTTTCTTTTAATCCGTTTGTCTTAATTTTATTCATCGTATCTGTAATAGCTTGCACACTTAGTAGAAGTTGCTTCGCAAGAATGGTACCGCCTAAAAAGCTAAGTAGCAATCCGCCGATACCAGCAGCTATCATAACGAGAAAAATAAGCTTCATTAAATGATCAAAAGCTTCAAAATTTTGTCCAACTTCAATTGTACCAGTAAAAGTATGGGTTGTAATCGGTGTGCGCTGTACAAATATTCTATCTTCATAATGCCTTGTCATAGAAGTTTCAGATTCATTGACGTATTTGGGCACAACTAAATTCGGATTAAAGTCACGTGAAACAGTAACCAGTATCTTTCCTTTTGCATCCAAAATTCGAATCATTTGATGTTTATCATTTATAGTTGAAAGAAAATCCTTGCTGTTTTCAATCGTATCTGCGGAAAAACTTGCATTACCATTCTTAAAATAAGCTTCAATTTCTGTTACTTGCCTGTTTATTTGTTTTTTTTCATAATCAAGCGTCCAGTGGTCAATAATGACATATTGAAAAATACTATATAAAGAAAATAAGACAAATAATAATGTGCTGGACCATAGTGTTAATTTCCACTTTACAGGTAAGTTTCGGATGCGATTTTTAATTTGGTTCATCATCGCATCACATATCCTACGCCTCTGACAGTTTGAATATAGTTTTCTTTGTCATGGCTATTCAATTTATTACGTAAATAACGAACATATACGTCTACTATATTCGTCTCTACGACTGCATTGTATCCCCAGACTTGCTCTAAAAGCATGTCTCTTGTCAAAACGCGATTAACATTTTTCATAAACATCATAAGTAACTCAAATTCTTTATTTGTTAACTCAATTATCTCTGCTGTTTTGTGTAAGGTTCGAGACTCTACATCAAGTTCTAAATCTTTAAATCTTAAAAGAAGTTTATTTTTATGCTCTTCTTTTTGATTTCGTCTCAAAATCACACGCATTCTTGCTAATAGTTCTTCAATGGCAAAAGGCTTTGGTAAATAATCATCTGCACCGCTATCTAATCCGGTTACACGATCCATAATACTATCACGAGCTGTTAACATAATAATCGGTGTTTCCTTTGTTGCACGTAATCGGCGACATACTTCTATTCCATTAAGACTTGGAAGCATTAAATCAAGAAGAATGATGTCATAATTATGTTCAAGAGCCGTTTCTAACCCTTTTCTTCCATCATACACAACGTCTACTGCATATCCTTCATACTTTAGTTCTAACTCTAAAAATTCCGCTAAACTTTCTTCATCTTCAATAATTAAAATACGTTGCAATATTTTCACTCCTATACAACAAGGTGAACAAGTAATCCAATTCCAAATATAATAGCCACAATTTGATGAGCTTTACGATACGTTACATATTTTTTCTTATCTTTCAGTCTGTCTAAAAGTATACCAGCTATGACAAGAAAAATTAATCCTATTAAAGTGAAAATGCCACTATAAATAAGAGTCATATGACGGCTACCTACTATTAAAAAATATATCCCATGACTAACAGAAACCGCAAAAACCGCATACCCGATAAACATATGATACCGCTTTAATAACATATAAAGTTCTTTTGTGTATTTGGCAACTATTACTTTCCTCTTATGCAAAAACAACCAAATATTACGAAATAACCATAAGGAACCTGCTGCAATTGCTCCATATTCTGCGAGGGATCCAAGATTTTTATTCAGACCTTTTAATGCTATTTGATTCCCTAACATAAAATCCAAAACTAACATTGTAACACCAAATGCAATAATACAAGTCCCTATAATTTTTATGGACAGATGAAAAATTTGATTTAATAAATTTTTTGACAATTCAATCCCCCCTCCTTCAGTAATTATGGAAAGTGATTGTTCGTTTATATTCTAGCCATAAAAATGGAAAAGACGATGAAAGGAAGATTAAAATTAGATGAGAAAATGCATAATCAGTTCTTAAAGAAGGGGTACAGACACGAATCGAAAAAAACACGTTAAGTAAATTTCGATATAGAAACCAATGATTTTAAAAATGTTAATACCATCTTTTTGACATAAGACCCACGCTAAGCTATTTTTCAGAGGTTAAAAACCTTGATTTTTCTACAGTAAATAGAAAAATCAGAGTTTTATATTCCTTTCTTCATTTTGAATATTTTGTATTTTTAAATAATTATTTTTTTCTAACGCTCGTTAGTTTGATAAGAAGGGAGAAATATCAAACTTACATATTAATAAACTATTGGTGCACAGAATTTAAATGATAGGATTATAGTCACCATCGAAATGAAATTCGTATTCATTGTCGATTCGAATATAGCCTAGAATGTTGCGATCCCTACACCTACGAAATACGCTTGAATAGTTCTCATTATCTCCGTTCCCTTCTGCGACAAGAATTTCCTGGTCTTCGCGATCAAGGACAATTCCAATATGGTCGTGAGAATTATTTGATAAAAGTTTTTCATAAATAACTATATCGCCGCGTTGTGGTCTAAAGTTCTGGTCATCATAATAAAAAAATCCAGTTTCGGGCAGTAGAGCCCACTCAAATATAGCACCTACACCAGCTAGTCGATAATTACCGTTTGGATAACGTATCGGCAGCAAAATTCCTGCCTGCATACAGCAATGGTATACGAATGCTGCACACCAATTCCCTTGGAGTACTTTATATATATCTGGATCAGGCCAATAATGGCAAATTTCCGTATACAGTTTATTTTCCGGAATACCAATAATGTTTTGACTTGCTAGTTCTTCTGAAATATCGGCCAACAAGCTTCGTTTATCATTTTCGTTTTTTGTAATCTTTTCATTATGATTGGTTGGAACTACTTCTTCAAATTGGTCCTTTGGAATGGATAATTCACCAAATACATTATGAAATCTTTGAACATCCATATGAGATACGGTGTGATCCAAGTTCTGAAAGAAATTATTGAGCATAATAGCATCTTTGATTAATTCATCGTATGGACCGTGGACTTTCCCACGCTGATTCTGGTAGAATATTGCCTGAAGAATGGTAAGTTGTTCATCCTTAGAAAAAATATTTAAATCTCTTATGATAGGTCTAACGGTTTCAGCGCTATTAATACCCGGAAAATAACTGATACCAGTTTTATAGAAATAATAGTTGTGAAGCAAACCTGTGATAGCCGCAATTTCTGTTTCTAATCCTCTCTTCATTGCAAGCATCGAAGCGAAAGATGATACTCCATTAAGTTGAGCATAAGCTTTTTGCCTGTTAACTCCGCTGTCCAAATCAAGTATTTCATTAACAAGTACACGAATACTTTCAAGCCTGTGTCTTGAACTTTTCACAGCTTATCCCACTCCTATTCCACTTTATTTCTTGACCAAAATTGACCTTTGGTTTAAGTACAAATTTTCACAATCTCACATTAATTTTAGCACAACATCCATTTTTATTTTGGCTAATAGCACTTTAATGGCCATCTAGAGGGAGAAATAAAGCCTAGTTATTCACTTCTGATAAATTAAATTTTATCGTAGGCTAGCTTTTTTTTTTTTGGTGACGTGATTTCTTAACTTGATGGTGATGGGGCAACTTGATTTCTTAGCTTGATGGACATGGGTCTGTACCCCAGGAAGAAATAGAGTTCGAAAATATGTAAGTATCCTGGCATGGACAAAAATTAGAGGAGTTAATTATAAGTATTGTTTTACATCACTTGCACATGTTTTTTCTCTTTGTTTTAAATCCCGAATGTGGCAGGTGGCAGGAAAAGGCGCTGACCACTTCAATACACGGCCATACGCTCTCGTCCTCCCTTAAAAAAGTGATTTTTATGTCGTTTTTTTAATTTGCATTTATATAAGTTTGAGAAATTGGTAAGTAGATTTTCACTGAAGTCCCTACTCCAACCTTACTCGTTATAAAAATTCTGCCTTGATGACGTTCAATAATTTTATAACTAATCATTAAGCCAATTCCTGTCCCTTTTTCTTTTGTGCTATAAAAAGGTTCTCCAAGTTTTATAATTCTTTCTTCCGGAATACCTACTCCCTCATCGGAAATACAAATCATTACCTCAGTATCGCTTGTCTTCTTGGCAGTAATTATGATCTTTCCTCCGTTTGGCATTGCTTCAATAGAATTTTGTAGAACGTTTATAAATACTTGTTTTAACTGTTTTTCGCAACAATCTATATATAAGAATTGAGGATCCGTTTGGAATGTGATATGAATATTTGTCATAATTGCCTTTGTGTTAATTAATGACACAACATTTTCTAATATAAAACAAAGGTTCTTTTTTTCAAAAGAAATAATTTCCGGTTTTGCAATCGATAAAAACTCATGAATAATAGATTCAATGCGTTCAATTTCAGAAATCATAAGTGGAAAATAATCTGTATCATTACTCATTTGAATTTGTAGTAATTGTATAAATCCTTTAATGACAGTTAACGGATTTCGTACTTCGTGTGCAACTCCTGCAGCAAGTTGACTAACTGCGGCTAATGTATCTGATTTATTCAATAGTTCAGCTGTCTTTTTTCGTTCTGTAATATCACGAACAAGAATCATAATTGTATCTGTTAAAAGCGGTAAACATCGTGCTTCAAAATAATACACACTATCATGCATCGGTAAGGAGTAGTCTACAACTTCTATAGAATTATTTTCTTGTACCTTTATAATTGCTTCATGTAATTGCTCGGCAGCATCAGAAGGTAAAACCTCTTGAAAACTTTTGCCCATAAATTGTTCAGTAGGCATATAAAATTTCTCTGAACAACCAGCCTTATAATCAAAAATTATTCCATCTAGATCTATTAAAAAGCATAAATCTGGAAGTGCTTTAAAGATTAGTTCTAACTCTGAGGATTTTTGGATGAGCTCTTCTTCAATCTTTTTTCGATGTGTAATATCGACACCAATTGCCCAGTGGCTATACCCAGGAACAGGGAATTCTTCTGATAGATTTGACCACATAATCGTTTTCTTATCACCATTTTTACAAGTAAGCGTCATTTCCCAATCACGAAAGTTTTTACCACGAACGAAAAATTCATTTAGCGCTTGATTTCGATATCCTTCATCAGGATAAAGCAGTTCTAATGCGTGAGGATTGTTAACAATTTCAGCTGCACTATACCCTGTTACGAGTTCACATTCTCGATTCCATATCGAAAACGTACCTTCTTCAGCAAATGCATCAACCATCACAGGCATGTTTTGTAAAATAGTATATAAATTTTCAGTAGGTATTGATCGCTTCTTTTGAAGTTGTTGCAATTTATTCATTCCTATATTAGTCATAAGTGCTACAAGAGATTTGAAATATATTGTACAAGAATCAATATGATCTTGTGGAGAAAAAATGATAAAATCACCAATAGCGTGTTCATTGATTATAATCGGGATATGAATTTTTGTATGTAAATTTGTGTCATTGGATTGTGTGCCGTAATGAAATATTGTCTCTTGATCGCAATCAAGAAGCTGATGTGAAATATGTGTTAAAAAATAAAATTGTTCTGCCATTGTTTGTATTTCTTGTATATCAATAAGTTCTGTAAGCCGATACATATCCGCCAACTCCTATATCTGTAATTCACATGTATATATTGATTTTTCAATTGTGTTTAATTTGTAAATTTACTCAACTTTTCCATTATACGAATTAAATTCATCAAGGTACATAGAAAAATAGTGTGATTTAGGAATTTTTTTATTTTTCAATACGATAGAGAAGAAAAGTGGATAAAAACACACAAAAAAGAACAAATTTCGACATATTTTGTTCTTTTTTGCGTGTTTCACTATATATTCATTTTAACTTTTCGACATCTTTGTCTAGCTCTGCCTCCTAAACAGTCGGCTCCACTTTTCTTTATAAGTCGCTGCTATGCAGAATACGACATGACCTGCACTCCCTGCTTTCTCCTTTTGTTTTAAACCTTGTATGTGGTAGAAAAAGGCCTTGCCCGCCTACAAAGAAAGAGGGTTTTTATGTCGTTTTTTCATTTGCATTTATATAGTATGAAGTTTAAATAATTGAGCTTATAAGAACAATTTTCTGCTCATATCTTCTTTGCTTTTTTAACACTTTTAGGCCGTGGTCTAAATAGCAAATTAAGTTCATCCAATAACATAATAGCGAAGTGCATGAGCAACACCGTGATCATTATTTGAAAGTGTTTTGTAACGACAAAGTACTTGAATCTCTTCCACTGCATTCCCCATTGCAATTGATATATTTGCCTTTTCCATCATAGACATATCATTTAAACCATCACCGATTGCAACGGTGTGTTCTTTTAATATTCCTAAATGATTTGCTAGTGTATATAAGCCGTTCCCTTTTTGAGCATGAATATGATTTATCTCTAGATTGTGCCAGTAAGATGCCGTAATCGATAGCTCCTCGTTATCTATGAATTGCTTCTTTAATAATTTTAATTTTTCCCTTTGATACGAGAATGGGAGAATTTTATGAATATGAACTGGCTCTGAAAATAGCGGTTTGCAACTTTCGATTGTTTTCGTTTCAGTATGCTGTAAATATAATGCTGCGATTTGTTTCAGTTCTTCTTCATCAACATGCATATCCGAGTTAATGATAAAATCCATCTCAAGTTGAATGATTTTTTCTCCGTATTCTGGAATATATACACCTTGATCTGTATACAATTGGTAAGATATATTTTTTTCTTCTAAATAATCAACGATTTCTTCTGCATGTCCATTTGTAATTGGATATCGTTGCAACATTTCATTATCCAAATACAAAATCGCACCATTTTCTGCAATAATTGGACATTGTAAATTTGTTTCTTCCAAAAGCTTTTGAACATCTGTCATAGAGCGCCCTGTACAAATAGCTACAACATGCCCTTTTTCTTGACACTCCTTAATAGCTGCTATATTTTCTTCACTAATTACTTTCTTTGATGTAAGAAGCGTTCCATCTAAATCAATTGCGATAAGTTTCATCACTGTCTCCTACTTTCGTTTCTATATATGCGATAAATGATATCGTTCTCATGTGCAACATATTAGTTATAATGTATGAAACGCATTTCAGGTCAAGAGAAAACATTTATCCCGCATTAACGGGCAGTAAGACCCCCACCTCAAGGTTAAGAGAGAAACGAAGAAGATAGGTGGGGGATAACTGCCCGTAAAAGCCCGATTGGTTCAACTAACCATCAGTGGGGGATGAAGAAAACCCCCACTGATGGAAGTTTCACTTTATTGGGATTCAGCCAAGATACGTGTTTGCTTTTTCTCCTATTTAAGTTGAAAAAGAAGGAATTGTTTTCTTTGCTCTTGAAAAGAAATATAGTCATTTGATTACATCTAAGAATTCGCTGAATCGTTTTACGGTCATAGAGCTGTACGTTAAAGAGGAGTATGAACGCCATATTATTCACTAGTTATACTGACAAGGAGGAAACGAATGAAAAAAATCACTATTGGCGATTTTAACTCGCCGGAAACTATGCGTAATCCGATTATGTTCTATAAAAACCTCATCGAGCAACAAGAGCGTCTTTTTTACCTTGATGACTTTTATGGCATGGGAGGGGCATGGGTCGCATTGCACTATGATGATGTTGTTACTATACTAAAAGACCCCCGTTTCCTCAAAGATTTGCGAAAATTCACACCGCCCCATGATAAGCAGACATCCATTGAGGAGAATACATCTGTGAGTAAATTGTTTGAATGGATGATGAATATGCCAAATATGCTTACGGTAGATCCTCCTGATCATACGCGCCTACGTCGGCTAGTCTCTAAAGCCTTTACACCGTGTATAATCGAGAACCTTCGTCCCCGTATTCAGCAAATTGCCGACGAATTGTTGGCTGCTGTACAGGAACAAGGAAAGATGGATATTATTGTGGATTTTGCTTATCCTCTCCCTCTTATTGTCATTTCAGAGATGCTCGGGATTCCCGCAGCTGATCGAAACCAGTTTCGCGAATGGACACAAGAACTCATGAACGCTGCTCTGGACCCTCGTCAGGTGACTGCAGTTACTGCAACACTCGAAAAGTTTATTCATTACATCGAAGTTTTGCTGAACGAAAAGCGCCTAAATCCTGATGATGATTTGATGAGCGCACTAGTTCAAGCGCAAGAGCAAGAAGACAAATTAAGTAAGAACGAGCTTCTTTCGACAATCTGGCTGCTCATTATTGCCGGACATGAAACGACAGTCAATCTAATCGGTAATGGCGTACTGGCGTTGCTTCAACATCCTGAACAAATGAATTTACTGCGGCATAATCCTTCCCTACTCCCTTCCGCCGTCGACGAACTATTGCGCTATGCTGGTCCAATTATGATTGCTAACCGTTTTGCTGGTGAAGATATGATAATACATGGAAAAAAGATTCGCAAAGGCGAATTAGTTCTGTTCTCTCTAGCTGCCGCAAATATTGATCCACAGAAATTCCCTTCTCCAGAAACATTGAATATTACACGGAAGGAAAATAATCATTTAGCATTTGGCACTGGTATACACCACTGTTTGGGAGCTCCGCTAGCGCGTCTAGAAGGACAAATTGCATTTGGGACATTGTTACAGCGGTTTCCTAAGCTTCGCCTAGCAATCGAACCGGATCAACTGATTTATAACTATAGCAAATTCCGTTCTCTTGCAAATCTACCAGTGGTTTTCTAACCTGTGATGCGACATTAGTACCCATGATGGTCGAATTAGCTATTGGATTGGAATAAAGATGGATCGAAAGCATCATATACATGTTGATTTCAACTAAAAGGAACAGAACTCATTTTGAACAAATATTGATTAAAATGAGTTCTGTTCTTTGTTATATAGATGTGCTTTTTATGAAAGAGTTTGATTATATCAGAATGTTGGATTGGTGAACTTTGAAATAAAGTTTGTTACTACTCAATTTTCTAAGGCGTGTAGAAGCCCGTCTTACCTAAAGTGAATTAAATATTAAATATCATCATTAGCATTTTGGGCAAGTCTCACGTACTGACCATTTCTTTCATCTCTAATGACAGCTCCTAACTGAGCTAAATCTTCTCGTAGATATTTGATATCTGCCTTTTTCTTTTCTTTCAATGCACGATCTCTAGCATAAAGTAATACATTCATTTTTTCGGGAAAATCAGTATGTCCTAAAACCCATCGCTGATATTGGCTACCAAATGGATCAGTCTCATTCCATGGATATTGGTACTTATTAAAAGCTTCTCGTACAGTATCCTTCTTCACATCAATTACTTCTCTATATAATTCGTTACTCTTTTGTCCAAGAATAATTAAATGCTTATTTTCTATATAGATTGCTAGAATGTCCTGTTTCTCAATGACATCTATTTTTTCTCCAAATTTTAATTGTAAATTATTGTAGGAAATTGTGACTTCGAGACTCTCATTTAAAATAATAAAGCCTACTAATAAACCTGCTATTGTTCCAATAACGGTGGCAACACTTGAAACCCATAAGCTGTTAAAGAATGTAATGAGTAAAATTAACTTTTCCATTGGAACTACTGGAAGTTTTAGTATCCAGTTGGCAATGATGGGAAGAAACCAACCAATCAAACCACCTAATATCATGGGCACTAAAACAATAATTGCTTTTTCGAACTTACTATGTCCAAGAAATGTTTCTCTCTCTATCATAATACCTATCCTTCCTATTAGATTCGTTATAAACAATATTTTGTAATGATATAAATCCATTTTAATTTTTCGACATCTTTGTCTAGCTCTACCTCATAAACAATCGGCTCCGCTTTTCTTTATGATCCAGCTCCAGCGGCTATGCAGAATCCAACATGACCGCTACTTGCTTTCTCCCTTTGTTTGAAACCTCGCATGTGGCAGGAGAAGGCCCTGACCGCTTCTATGCACGGCCAGATGCTCTCGCCCCCTCCTAAAAAGAAAGGGATTTTATGTCGTTTTTTCAACTTGTATATATAAATGATTGTTTGTTTTCATTATTTAACTATTTTCAATATGCTTTTTATCAATTCTTCACTATAATCTTCCAAACTCATTTTATTTTGGGAGGATATCAAAGATTCCGCTATCGAACCTTGAATAATAGTTGCTGTCACTTGAACATTAAAACCTCCAAATTCTTTTGATTCCTGTCCTTGTAAGAGAATTTCTTGTAATAACCCCTTTACTAAACCTTCTTCATCGTCTTCTAGTAAATAATAAGGAATATGATCTGGTGTTCGTGCATTAAAAACTATTTCAATTAAAGCGATATTATTTGTTCGGTTTATAACCTGATAAGCTAAACTTGCTTCGATAAATGCTTTTAATTTTTCTATAGATGTTTGTTTTTGCCCAACCCTTGCATGGATAAATAACCATTCTTTTTCAACTAAATACATTAAAGTATTGTTCATCAAATCTTCTTTACCAGAAAAGTGATAAGAAATTAACCCTGTACTTATGTTTGCTTTTTTTGCTATTTTCGACAAACTTGTACTTACATACCCAACTTCTCTTAAAACTTCAATAGCGGCCTTCATTATTTGTTCTCTTCTTGCTTCTGTTATAAAAGATTGTCTGTCTTCCATAAGAATCACCACCTTATAAATTATTCACCGTTTTTAATTAAACGTTCATTTTTTTGATTGATCGTTCAATTAATTAAATTGTATGATTTTTCCTTTTCATTGTCAAATCTAATTTTATAATGAAATTGCATCTTTAGAACCTTTACGACCACTACAAGGGGTCATCATACTAGAAAAATTGTAAAACTTACTGTGGCAGTGTTCTTCAAGGATCATCACATATTCAGAAAGATAAAACCCAACCATTAATTGAACATTGAATAACGCACAAAACTCCCGAAATGATATGGTGTGTCCTTACAGCTAATGAAATGGTTAAGACATTTCATATTTTCAAATTCAAAACGTAACAAAAACGAACATTTATGCTACATATATTAATGAAAAACATTATTTGATAAAAAATAGATCGATATAGCCTAGTTTTACACGCATCTCAGCTGAACCCCCTTATTGCAGCAAAAATTTTTGTTTTCTTTGTATGTAAAAAAGTATGAAAATGATTGTTATTATCAATAATATACATAAGACAAGGGTAACCAACATTGGGCTACCCTTAAAGACTTAAACTTCTGGTATAAATGTTTTACAATCTGTTTCTTTACTATCAGATGCTTGTTTCCCTGTATGACTTACTACATAAATAGATTCCGCATTGCACTTATTTCCATTTCCCCAATATTGGCAATTGTTTACTTCACAAAGAACATCTTGAGCCATAGTATGACACCTCCTTTTTTGTTTAGTATAAACAGCATCGAGAGGTGTCATACTGTTTCGTAGCCATTCGCCTAGAAAGATAATGGTAATTCTTCTAATGATCGTATTAAATAATTACCACTCCATTTTAAATCTTCTCGTTTTCCTTTTAATTTAAGATTGGGCATACGATGTAATAAAGTAGGAATTGCAATTTTCGCTTCTAAACGAGCAAGCGGTGCACCAAGGCAGAAATGAATACCATGACCAAAAGCGATATGACGGTTATTTTTTCTTGTAATATCAAAAATATGAGCGTTGGGAAATATCTTTTCATCGCGGTTCGCAGAGGCTAAGGAAATAATAACCTCATTTTTCGGATGAATATTTTGACCATGCAATGTAAATGATTCTGCTGCCCAGCGCATAGTCGTTATTTCAACTGGACTGTAAAATCGTAATGACTCCTCAATTGCTGAGTCAATCAAATCTGGATTTTGACGTAGAAGTAGCAATTGATCAGGATGTTCAAGCAATGCTAGAGTCATATTGGTGATTAAATTGACAGTTGTTTCGTGTCCAGCGACGATGAGCAGCATAATCATTGAATTTAATTCCGGGGCACTTAATTTTGTTCCTTCACTTTCTGCTTGTATTAATGCACTCACTAAATCATTTGAAGGATTTTCTCGTTTTTTATCTACTAAATCTCGTAAATAATCAATGAATTCACCTAACTTTTTATCAGTTTCTCGAATAGCTTCTAGTGTATCTGGAGAATCAATAACCGTATGTGACCAAATTCTAAATTTATCTCGGTCTTCTTGAGGGATACCAAGCATCTCGCTAATCACAATAATTGGAAGTGGAAAAGCATAATCATTTACGAGGTTTATAGTGTGCTGATGTTCTATTTTGTCTAATAAAGTATTAGCAATGGCTTGAATGTTATCTTTCAGCTGTAAAATCATCTGCGGGGTAAACGCTTTTTGAACAAGGGATCGTAGGCGACTATGGTCAGGTGGATCAGATCTCAACATATGTTTTCTCAAATACTCTCCATTTTCTAATGTAAAATAGGCCTCAAACTCTTCTTTACTAAATACATTTTTAGCATCCTTCAGTAAACGTGTATCTTTTAATAAACTTACTGCATCTTCATATCTTGTAATAAGCCATGCGTTAGGATATACCTGATAAACAGGATGAGATGCACGTAACTCTTTGTAAATATCATATGCTTCATGCTTAAACGCAGCCGAAGTTAATTGGATCTCAGGTAATGTGTTACGATTCATTTCGTTATTTGAAGACATACCGATAACCTCCACCTTTAGAAATATTTGGTGACCATTGCACCTAATGACCATTATAACGTATTGACTTTTATAAAAGTTGAGAAAATCCCGCCTGAATATTGCCTTTTATATTGAAACAAAAAAAGAAATGTATAAATGTACATCTCTTTTTTGTTGAACTATATGACTTACTACTCTAACTTTATGATGTTAGGAACGGCTTCCCTGTTGTATGTTTTTGTGTATGTATCTCCATCGGGAGTAATAAATTGTAAAGTAATCTTGCCGCAAACACCCGAGTAAAATTGAAACTCTCCTTGTGAATTTGTGACAGCGCGTTCGTTATTAGCAATTGAACCCTCATACACTTTTACACCAGATAGCGGCTTATCCGTATGATCTACCGCAACAGCTTTGATTTGAATAGCACTCGCTCTACAATCTAAATCATTTTCATGACTTATTTTATTATATGCAGCAATCCCTATTACAAAAGTAATTATTACAATACATGTAAAAAAGGCTATTACTCTTCTTCTTTTCAAGACGAATCACCCGCTTTTATTTAGGATGAAGACATACTTTTAGAGGAATTTTTGCTTTTTTTAATTTTAATTTGTTTTAGTTGTGCCACAATCATTATGCTAATGACAACGAGTAAAAACCATGAACTAATTTTTCCAATGTGAACGAGTTTCCACGTTCCATGTTGATTAGGATATTGCCACGCTCCAAAGAAAGTGGCGATATTTTCTGCAATCCAAATGAAAAAACCAATCAAGAAAAATGAAAGAACAAGCGGCATTTTATATGTAACCTCTTGCAAAGAGAAATGTACATAAGTACGAAAAAAAACCACAAATAATAAAGCCGTTAGAACCCAGCGGAAATCATACATAAAGTGATGTGTGAAAAAGTTAAAATAAATCATTGCTCCAAGTAGCATCGTCCATATCGCATTTGGCCACCCTTGAACTTGCAGGTGAAACCTGCGCCATGCCTGACATATATAACTCGCAACACTCGCGTACATGAAGCCGCTATAAAGCGGGACACCCATCACTTTTGTCCACGCCTGCTCAGGATAAGCCCAAGAACCTTGATGTACTTTATATATTTCTAATGCCAGTCCAATAAGGTGGAAAACCGTAATCACTTTGAGCTCATCTTTTGTTTCAAGTCCAGCTTTATACATGCCATATTGAATAAAAAGGCAGACAAGCAAGATGAAATCATAGCGGTATAGACCTGGAATATGGATCACCTTCGAAAGAGCAAGTGTCAAAAAGATGAATACAGGAAAAATGCAGGAAAGAGCTTGTTGATAGCCAAAATAAATTAATTGTCGTAAATATACCATTGTTATTCTCCTCAAAATGTGCATCAATCGTTTGATTTGGTAATCGTAGCGTTTATTCATTATAACCTATTTGTTTTTATGAAGGTTTAGAAAATTAAAGCTTTATATTACTTTTTATATAAGTAATCTTATGTTTAATAGTTGCCAAATATAAAAGACTTATAAGGAGACGTTATGGATGACTGAAACGAGCAAGAATCGATTAAGACCGCGATTGATTTGCTTCATTATAATAACATTGATAAGTGGTTGGCTTGGCGTATTACTTGATTCGCTTCTTAAAGATCAACCCAAAGGTAGTTCTTTAGGAATGGGATTATGGTTAGTTCTTCCGTTTTTAACGGCATTCTTGCTTCGGATAACGGGTCGTGATTGGAAGAATTCTGGGATTAGACTAAATCTAATAGGTAATATAAAATGGTATGCTGTTGGCTTGCTTATCTATCCAATAGTTACCATCATAACCCTTTTAATCGCTTGGTTATTTGGAGTTATTCAAGTTTCTAACTTTGAATCCTCGTTGCCTATTTCTGTGATACTTGTTTCTTTTTTAGGTAATTTTATTAAAAATATTTTTGAAGAGTTTTCATGGCGAGGTTATTTAACTCCTAAACTTATAGAACTTAAGTTAAATGATTGGCTGATATACCTTGTTTCCGGTATTATTTGGGCTTTATGGCATACCGCATATTATTTAGTGTTTTTGCCAGAGGAATACTTTACATCCCTTTCTAGAACGGGTACGATATTATCAGGGTGCGTGCTTATGGTTGCATGGGCTGTTATGTATGTTGAGATTTACAGACTCACAAATTCAGTGTGGCCATGTGTATTAATGCATGCAGCTGAAGATGCGGTTCCAACCCTTTTGATGACAATTAGTGGAGCTATCACACTTACTAAGAATGGCGATATTTGGTTGAACCCTGCAAGCGGAGTAGTTGCGACAGTTTTATTTTTGGGAATAGGTCTGATTCTTAGATCAGTCAGAATCAAAAAAGATCTCAATATTTTCTCATAGACGGTTATGAAACAGCGATTTCTTTCTTTAATAGGTGGTTTTTCATAAAAAACCTTCCCATGTAGTATGTAAGGAGATTATCTCATGGGTTATTTACAAATTGTAGATGGGGAATATTTGACGCGTATTTATATAAAAAGAACAAAAGGAGATGTTGTTATATGCATCCCCTTTTGTTCTCTATCATCTTTCTGGCTGTGCTAATCGTACGCTATAAAATCTCATAGCACGTAAAGATCCTGTCATATGAAAAATCCCTGTTTGTATCAATATTTTCAAGCGATATTCGATAAAAGAATCTCCTACATATTGTTCAAAATGTCCTAAAACTTCTCCGACCAATCGAGCAGATTTATAGAATTGATCTGTAAATCCATCAGTTTCTAAATTTCTAGCACATTGTATAATAAAATTATCGATATAATCTTCTGAAACAGAAACAACACGATTATTCTCCCAAATACGTAAAACGGTGTGCTCTTCTCTTAATGTTTTCCATTCATTTTCAAGTGCTTGTCGCTCTTCTTTTGTTAGAAGAGATGTCTCTTTGTATGCCCCGCGTATTGCTAGTAACTTCTCAGGTGCAATTTCTCCAGTATGGCGCACAGTGTAATCTATGTTTGGTTCGCGGAACAACTTATCAAATCCGTCAGCTGTATTTATAACATATACATTATGAGTCGTATCTTTTAACAAATATAAAACAAAAGTAAGCCCCACATGTTCGTGCGCATTATTTCCTGTCCAAATTGTAATCGGAACGCGAGATGGGATTGCTTGTAATTTTTCTAAAGTGGCTTTCATTTCTGGCAAATATTCCTCGTAATTGTAACCTTCTATTGGCATGTTCTCCTGAAGCCATTGTTGACGCGCTACTTGCCCTGCTTCTTCATCTAAATGAAATAGAGGTCCAACAGAAAGCGTATCTGAAAAGCACAATACATGTTCTTCTTGAATTTTTTCTTTTTTTAAAGCGTGTTTTAGCGATCCTGCTGCAGACTGACCAAAAATGATATGAACATGGTTGCTTTTCGTGATATCAGTTTTTTGTATGTATGGATCGATTAGTTTTTTTTGCATCGTTTCTCCTCTATGAATGTTTTTTATTTGGCATGCTTGGTAGCACCTTTACATTATTCTTCCTCTTCTAACCAAGGGATACAATAATATAACTCACTTAATTCTTCAGGAAATCCCCAAGCGATTTCCACACTATTACTTAAAAGGTCTGATAATCTCTCAGCATAGGGTCTATAGCCTCATCTTCTTCACATAAATCTACTAATTTTGCAAACATAGATAAAATTTTATTATAAAATTTTTCACCTATGTCTCCATAAGATCTTGTAAAATCTACACCCATTTCTACATAATACAGCATTAAATCAATCGTTCTAATTGGATCTTCTGTTGTTTTTTGAAAGCTGAGAATCATTTTTTCTAAATCAGCTAGTCTTAATTTTGGTAAACTACGCTCTGGGAAAAATTCATTTTCAATTTTCTTTCGCAATTGTTTATGTAACTCTTCGTTCACTTCATCACCTAAAAATCTGCTGGATAAATATTGTTGTACTTCTTTATTCATCTTAAATAAATCAACAATTAGCGTAATTAATTCTGTCTGGTTATATTCTTTTAATTCTTTTTTTAGCGTCGGGATTTTTATTTTTTGCAAAAGTGACCACTCCTTTGTTTATATTATCTAGTAAGCAAAAAAATCCTCTTCTTATATTAAAAAGAAAGCCCCTTGGATTGTAAAAAAACGATTTGAAATCAATGAAATTAAAGATCTAACTAAAAAGAATTTATTACTGCTTAAAAATATACAAAATAGGTATACTATCGTTTACATAAAAAAGCGTACATCTAATCGTAAAGACGTACGCTTTTTTACATTATTTCCCCATCAAAAACCAAGCCGGTTTATGCTTTGTCGTCCGATTTCCTTTCGCCACATAGCGAAAATAAATTTTATATTCTTTTAGAGGGAATAAAATTTCGTTAAGCTCCCAATCGCCGATGATCCATAATGCTCCGCCGCGATCGCGCTTATCTATCACTTCAATATTTTGTTTTTTCAGATATGTCATAAGATCAAATTGCGTTGTTCCTGCCTGCTCTTGCTGTACATCTTGTTTGGATGTTATTTCATTTTTCTTGTTTGTTTTCGTTTTTGATTTTCCATTTATTACGTATGAACCAAATAAAAACCAAGCTGCTTTTCCTTCCGTTACCTGGTTTCCTTTTGCCGTATAACGAAAGAATATTTCCTTCTCTTTTAATGGGAATAAAATTGCATTTAATTCCCAGCCGCCAAGCACCCATACTGTACCTCCAAATTCACGTTTGTCAATTACATCTAAATTGTGCTTTTGAAGGTATGGAATTAAATCAAAAGTTGTATCAAGTACCGGTTCTGTTTTCTCTTCATTTGAAGTAACAACTTTTGTTTCTTCTTGATTTTTGAGAACGACATTAAGCATTTCTTGCTGCTGCATCATTCCAAATACTTCTTGTATCGTTGTTTGAATGGATGTTTCAATAGCTTTTTCCACTGTTTTACTTAATAATTCTGTTAATTCATCGTTATAAATCTCTGATGTCTGTTGCGGCATCTCTGGAGCTTGATAGTCTGGAGCTTGAAAGTTTACATCGCCATATGACTCTATAAACCAAACTGCGATTTTAAAAACAATTCGATACACTCGGATTGAATCTACCATACTTCCGTATTGGGCATCATGAGCAGCCTTATTGCCGATGGAACGGATTAAATCAAAATAACCAAGGAATGTTTTATCGATAATTCCTTCACGAAATAACTTATGTATGCGTTCTACATGCTTTATCTCATATACACTTTGTAAATTTTCTTTATCCCAAATCTCTTTTGCAACAGCTTCTCCAAATTGATGAGCTTTAACAAGTGCTCCATGTGGATCATCGTATACGCTCTTTTCTATGGTATATGCAATCTCGGCTAGATCTGGATACTGCGGTTGTAAAAAGGAGAGTACATAATTATCTTTCATGACGCCCTCCCGTTGTTAATTTTTTCTATATATATAACTATAAAATATTCCCTCCGATTGAACAACGGCTAATTTTAAACAAAAAACGTACTTATAAATTATTTCTTATTCAAATTTTTGATATTTAATAGGTTTATTATACAGCGAAAAAACCCGCAATGCCCTAAAATCCAGACATTACGGGTTTTTATAGTTATACAAGAACATTCTCTATGCATTGTAACGATTTCTTCTTCGTTCCATTCTCGTTTGTCCTTGCGCTGTTCCAACATCATTATGTTGCTCTGTTGGCGTTGCACTGTAAGTTGGTGCTGTTTCTTGATGATTTCGTTCATACGTGCGAGTGTCTCGCTGTTTAGAAGATTTTTTACCGAACTTAAGCATTTTAAATTTTAATCTTGGTAAACTTGGAATGCGAATTTTAAATGTAGGTCTCATTCGATTCTTTTTTTGTTTAAATGTGCTTGTTTTTTCTTGCTTACTATTATCACGATGCAGTGCGTTTGCAAGCAATCCGCCGAGTAAGAAACCTGCCACTAAAATAACTAAATACAAACGTTCTGACGTGAGTAGGTTCATCAATCGCTGAAGAACTGCTAGTGATTGAATTTGTTTTATATCCCAAAGCATTGCGCCCCATAATGCGAGTAATCCTAGCGTAATGGCATATGTACGGAATCGGAATAAAAACGGGATTACAGCAATACATGCAGCAATTTTTGCGTTTGCTATTAAAGAATCGACTGTTATGTATTGATTCCAAATTGCCAGCAAGAGTGTGATAAATGCTGCATAAGCTATCCAGCTACATATTCGTGAATGCATTCGTTTTGCATGATAACTCCCAAAACTAGTTAAAAACAATAACCCGCCTATATATAATGATAATTGTAGCGGCATTTGTTTCATTATACCTGTAACTGGGAACAGGATGCTGAGCACCATTAACAGTACATCAAGTTTTTTCACAATTCTCAATTCCTTTCTGCTTTCTAACTTCTATAGCATAATAGTATTTTTTTGTTTTGTATACATACTTAAAAAATATCTTAATCCTACTTATACCAAAAAGTAAATAAAAAAACATAACGATAATTGACAATAGATTACTACTTTTATATGAGAGTATGACAAATCCCGCTTTTTATAAATAAGCGGGATTTGTTTCATCATTGTATGTAAGATTATATCTTGTCTTTTCGATATAGATTGATCACATCTTTTAAAGCTGCGGCTGCCGCTCCTCTTGGATTGGAAGCTCCGCCAATGGAAGTGACCGATCCCATCGTGTCTGTATAAAAAGTAATTCCTTTTTCGGTTCCGGTCACACTTGCGAGTGAGTGGTTCGAGTCTACTGCAGATGGTTGTACTTCTAGCTGAACTTTACCGTCATCGTCCATGTAAGCTCTTGCTAGTAGTTTGATTTGCTTCCCCTGTTCTTTTGCTTTCTGGATATCTTGTTTTGATACGTTTTCTATTCCTTTCATACTTATATCTTCCAGTGTATATTCTGTATGTAATAAACTATTCGATAGCAATAATAATTTACATGCGCTATCCATTCCGCTTACATCTAATACAAGATTTGTTTCAGCGATTCCTTTTTGCTGCGCTTGTTGCAATGCTTCTTCATATGAAGTGTTGTCTTCATACATTTTTGTTAAAATGTAATTTGTTGTCCCATTTAAGATGCCTTCAACACGCTCAATTTTGCATCCCGCTAGGCTAAACTGACCAATATCTAGTGTAGGTAGTGCAGCGGCTGTTGCACCGCTATAACGAATGCGTACATTTGCAGCTCGAGCTGCTTTATCTATTTCTTTAAACGATGTAACAAGTGCTCCTTTGGAAATAGAGACAATATCCATTCCTTTTTTTATTGCCTCTAATATATATTCTTTTCCAGGCTCTCCATTTTGAAGATTGGTTGGTGTAGACTCGATAAAAACATGCCCCATCATGTTTTCGTTATGAACCGGATGTTGTTCGATATATCTATGTAAAGCTGCTGACCCTTCGCCTTGTTTAAGTAAACTATCAATGTAAAGCCCCTCTGGATGATATACCTTCAAATCGCGTCCAATAATTCCAACAAGGTTTAACTCTAATCCAAATTCTTTTTGAATAAATGACGATTTTTCATGAATTAGTTTTACAAATTCTTTTCCAACGGTGCCATAACCGGCCAGTATTAATTTGATTTGCATAATATCCTCCGCTAACTCTTGCATGTTAATTTTTTAAAGGTAAATTTAAAACCAGCTGCGGTCCAATTTTTCCTATGCGGCGTTGTCCTCTGTCTTCAAATCCAACTTTTATATATAATTTTTGCGCTGGAATATTTCTTTCATTGACTGCCAAAACGATTTCTTCTATATTCGGAAAGTATGACTCTACATAATTTGGTAACAGTTGCAACGCTCGTTTTGCGTATCCGTTTCCTTGTTCAGTGTAATTGATCGAAAATGAAGTGAGTAACAAAGAGTTTTCTTTAGTTGTATATTCTTGCACACGACTTCCTGATTGCAATGAAAAAATACCTACTGGCTTTTCATCAGCTAAAATAACAATTGGATTTCGGGTTGGATCCTGCTTTACTATGTCTAAAAGTTCCATTGGATGTGCAGTAAATTGCACTTGTTCTTCAGGTAACGTATAGGTTTGTAAAGCTGCTTTATATTTCTCTGTATATGGAACGAGTTGAATAGATTGATTCATTTTCATTACATTTATTCCCCCAGTTATAAAACGTATGTTTCCTTTCATACAAAATCATACACTATTTTTAGGAATAAATGAAATTTTCAGTCTTAAATATATGTATTAGTAAAAATAAAATTAACACTTTTATAATCGTTACCGAATTTCCTTTTCCAAATCTATATAAACAAGTTTTTTCAACTACTAAAATGAATATTACCGATGGGAATTACCAGAAAATTATGTTAGCATTTATTACAACAGATCTTTAATTATCCTAAAGTAACAATAAATGATTCAGGAGGTGCTTTTCTTGGATAAAAAAGTAAAAAGGGATTTGATAAAAATTATATCCGTGACTGTTGTAGGTGTCATTCTTATATTATTAATCCCATATCTTTTTAATTATTTTTCCTAACTTGTCTGTTTTTCCATAAACCCAAAATTTTTTCTCAATGAAAAAACATTAGATTACCTATCTATAACATCTACTATAACTTCATTTTTACATTCATGACCTCTTCATATTTTTAATTTTTAACAAAACATTTTCCACTCATCAGTTCATTTCATCGAACTTTCAAATCAAATATCTTGATTATTCTCAAAAAAATCCCCCTCTAGATACTCAAATCCAAAGGGAGATTTTGTTTTATCGTTTTAAATGTTGATTCGATTGGTCAACTTGTTCTTGTTTTAATTCATTTTGTTCGTCTTTTGGTAATTGTTGATTGTTTTCTTTAACTGGATTGGTCTGTTTGTTTTCTAATAAATCATTTGGCACTTGGGGCATCGCTCGTCCTACGATAGCCGCAAGTTCATCGAGAATGCCTTCGCCAGCTTTTCCTTCTTTAATCCGTTTTCCAATTTGTTTTAAACGTTCGTACGTATCTAAATCAGCAACTACAACTGCATTAGAACCTTGTGGATCGTGTTTTAAGCTCTCGGCAACGGAGTATTTAATTGTTTCTACTCTCGTACGGTCTAACTTAGCACCTACATCAATTCCAACAATGGAATATTTACCAAGGACAACAGCTGTTGCATCTCTTACACCAGGTATGTTTGAAGCAATGCTTGCAAGATGATCAGCTTTTGTTTCATCTGTTTTACGTGTATTTTCTTTATATGTTACGTTTCTTGTTGTATTTTGATTTGTATTTGAAGTTGGTTTTGGATTCGCTGTATTATCATTCTTTTTTGTACTGCAACTTGCTAATAGAAGTAAACAGATACAAAAACATAAGGTTTTCCTCAAAGGTGTCACTCCTATTCGTTAGTCAAAAATTTGTTCTACACTTTGTAGTTTTTTCACTTTTTCTTCGATACCACTATTGGCATTAATAAAGATTTGATAAGTGTCTTTCCCAAGTGTTCCTAAAAATTCATAACATAGTACCTCTTTATGCAAGTCATTTACAACGATCGCTTCACGCTCTTCCATAACTTTTAAATTAGGATTAATTTTCTTCCGTGCATCCGAAACCGATAATGTTGGTTTTGGAATTTTTATATCTTTACGAGATGCTAAATAGTCTCTGGCAGAGAAGCCAACAATCGAACCGTCATCAAGCGCAATTTTCATTTGAATGGATTCTGGATATATACGCACGTTGCCCTGATTCGTGACGAATGTGAAAACGCCAATAGAATCGTATTGGGAGCTTTCATATAACTCCATATTTTTGAATTTATTTTGTTTTAAAAAGGAAAGTCCCTTTTCTCCTGCTTCATTTAAGCTAATCTTTTGTTCTTTTACTTCACGGTTGTTCATAACCCAAATTGGAAAACCGCCTTTTTCAGTAATGTCCATATTCGTTTCACTATTTGTCTTATGGTCTTTTACTGTAATGCTATAAAATTTTTCTTTTGCTCCTTTTCCGCTTTTTTCTGCAGAAATCGTTTCATCCCCCTTTAAGCTAAGGAAAGATTTAGCAATATTTAATGCTTGTTCTTTTGAAATATTTGGACCAGATATGTGCATTTCACCCTTTTTTTCTGTCTGCAAACTTGTAAACGTTGGTCCAAAAGGGCTTTGTGAATAAGCATTACTGTTTTTTTCTACTGTTTTAAATCCATCAATAATCGTGTTATCGGCTGGATTTTTATTAGAAGCAAGTGCCAGTTCAACATCCATCCAACGTAAATTGTTTTTTAAGGCTAGATGCTGCACTTTACGCAGTTCATCTTGAATATTCGCAGCATTACTATATAGTTGCTGGAGTGTTTTATATTCCCCGTCATTCAATGGTTCTTTTTCTAAATCACGTATAGCTGTACGGTAACTAAATTCTCCGATATTTGATAGAAATTCTTCTGTTTTATTGAACGGGAGTAACGTTAGTGGTAATTGCCCAATATCAGAATGTGCTTGAGATGTGATGCGCCACACATCCGCTAATGCAGGTGATAATGATGTTCTTGAATTCATTGCTAATGTTGTTCCGATTTTGTCATGTAATATATCGACTTGATAGGCTAAATCATGGAAAGCTCGCTGGTAGTTATTTTCAGCGTGTATTAATACCGCATTTTTTTCTTGGTGCTCTTTATATCCCCAATATCCTGTTCCTACAACTCCGATTGTTAATAAAACAATTAATAAACCTCTAAACATATCTCATCCACCTCCTAACTAGTGACAAAAAATGTGTCTTCCAATTTTCTTAATTTGCGGGCGGCCCCAAATCCATTTACTAGTTGCTGTATCAGGATTAAAGTAATACAATGCTCCTCCAGATGGATCCCATCCGTTAATTGCATCAAGCACGGCTTTTTTTGCTGTTTCATTTGGTGTTAAATTGATCTGGCCGTCTGCAACAGCAGTAAAGGCACGCGGCTCATAAATTACTCCTGCAACTGTGTTCGGAAAATTTGAACTGCTAACACGATTTAAAATAACAGCTGCAACAGCAACTTGTCCGATATAAGGTTCACCTCGCGATTCACCATATACAGCATTTGCCAAGATTTTAATGTCGTTTTGCGAGTATCCATTTGGAACGTTTGTGCCTTTATTTGGTGCTGGTTTATTATTTTGTGATGGTTTATTACCTTGGTTGTTCGCTGTGTTACTTTGTTGCTTTTCGTATTTGGTAGCTTTAACGAGCTTCTGTTTTGTAGCTGTACCAGCAAGTCCATCAACCTTTAATCCGAATTTTTGTTGAAAATTCCGAAGCGCCCAATATGTACCCCACCCAAAGACACCATCTACTTTCCCATTGTAAAACCCAATGTGTTTGAGTCTTGATTGTAGTTCGATTACATCTTCTCCAGAAGCTCCTTTTTGGATAACTTGATTTGAAAAAGCCTTTACCTCTTTCTCATGAACACTACTTACCAACAAAGTAGCCGCCACTGTAATAAGTAGAAGTGGTACTTTGAAGAAAGTCTTACGCTGCATAGTTCAACCTCCTTGAATATGACGATGAATTCAAGGTTATTTTTTGTAAATCTTGCGGTTTTATGTAATGAAGACAAAAAAAGGCACATTCATATGAATATGCCTAAGTGTAAACACTATAAAGTGAAACTTTAATCAGTGAGGGGGGGCTTCCCCACTGATTATTAGTTGAACCAATCGGGCTTTTACGGGCAGTTTATCCCCACCTAACTTCGTTGCCTTTGCTAAATTTTGGGGTGAGAGTATTACTGCCCGTTAATGCGGGATAAAAAATGCGATAAAGGAGCTTATTATGACACGTTTATATACTCGTTTATTTATATGTATCAGCCTTGCCGCAATAGTTTTGTTTATATATACCCCTTTTGCTTCTGTTCATGCGCAGCCTCCATATGCGAAATGGGGAAAAATCGCGGTGCAAATGACGAAAGAAAAATACCCACAAGTTGATATTATTGACTATCTTCATATTGGAAGAAGACCGAAAACAGAAAATATATCAGTGGAAAAATTTAAGCTATGGTTACGTGACAAGAGCGGAAAAGAGTTTGGGGTATTTGTTGATGTAGAGTTTGAAACGAAAACAGAGAAATTCATCAATATTTCTTTTAAAGAAACCCCTAGATAAATACCAACTTGCCGCACATAAAGAAGAAGCATTTTTCAAGGTGAATCAACAAAAATAAAATGAATTCAATTCCATTACTGATGCTTTGGATAGTGTGTAAATACGTAAATCCTGGCTTTAATATCATATGTAATACAATTCCAGTAAACGGTTTTGTTTTTTTACAGAACAAAACCTATCTTTTTAGTGCATCTCTTGCAAATGTTTCACAAACAATTTGAGTGGTACTAAACCTCGTTTCGGCATCTGACTAGTAATAACTGCGGTGAGTTCTAATTGAGGTACGATTAAAATATATTGTCCTCCATATCCCATCGCGAAATATGTATGATATGGCACGTTGAATATATCTCTATCTAATACCCACCAGTGAAATCCGTATGCTCCAATATGTTTATAGGTAGTAAATTGTTTTTGATGCGATTGTTCGATCCAATTTGAAGACACGAGTTGCTGTCCATTCCAATAACCGTTTTGTAGACATAATAGACCGATTTTCAGCATATCTTTAGGTTTCATTTTCATGCCAAAACCACCCACAAAAATGCCTTGTGGATCTTGTTGCCATTCATAGTTCGTAATGTGTAATGGTTCAAATAAATATTTCTCGGCAAACGCTACTGTTGTCATCTCTGTCGCTAATTGCAAAATGTAACTTAATATATGAGAAGAACCAGAATTATAATTCATTTTTGTTCCTGGTTGTTCAATGATCGGTTTATTAAGAATATAGTCAATCCAGTTTTTTGACTCTACAAAATCATTTGGAAAAATAACACCGTCACCGAACTCGTTCCACTCTTCTCCCGTTGTCATCGTTAATAAATGATACATTGTTAGTAATTGCTTTTCTTTTGGCATATTTGGAATCCACTCTACAATGGGTGTATGAATACTATGGATATATCCTTTTTCAATTGCAATGCCAATTAGAATAGAGATAATACTTTTCGTTATGGAATTCATTTTATATACACTTTGTGCACATTTCTCTGTTTTATAATATTCTGTAACGATTTCACCTTGTTGATAAACGAGAAAAGCATTTACCTTTTTCTTTTTCAATGTATGTTCTAATTCTGACAAGTTCAATAGAAACTCCTCCATTACTACTTAGCGCTAATTTGACTTATTATAACGAAATTTAATATGAGAAACAAAAAAAGAGTAGATTTTTTCTACTCTTTTTAGGGGTCCTGACGCATGCCCATCAAGCTAACATCCCATAATACTCCCCAGAACGAAAAACTTGTGCATTTTGCTCGTTTTTATTGTATTGGGCTAACCCATTCTTTTTAGCTTGATAGTGATGTAGTGCTATCCCTAAATGAATTTATTACTTTTCAACAACTTTATTATTCAGTAACATATTGGATTATTTTCTTATACACTTATCATATCTTATCCAAATTAATTTTCTTTTTTTCTTTCGAGCTGTCCAACTCTTTTGTAGTTTTTTCCCTAATCTCCATATCCACATCATGACAAGAACCACATATCCTAATATACACAACGGGTTGATAAAATATAATCCTATTAATTCAATTAACCACTCCACTAAAGACCCTTCAGGATTTATATCTAACGCAAAAAGGTTCCACACAAACCACATTATTGTATTGAACCAAAAACTACGTAGTAATCCTGTATTAAACGTGCCGTTTCTCTTATTTTCTTTTCCTTTTAATAAGTAGGTATTAATTACAAAGGCAATGGCTCTTATAAATACAAACGGAAAAACTTAAACAATAAAGAAGAAATTGATAAAGTCTTGCCGTGGTCAACGGATTTACCGTCTAGATGCAGAGTACCGAAAAAAAGTGAAATAATCTTGTCCGGCTATTAAGACCAACACAAGCCATTATTTACTAAAAAATATTGTAGAAACTTTTTTTAAATGATATTTGTCCAAACCATATTTATTCATATTTCATATGATGATTCTAGTTAGATAATACTAACTAATAATTTAAACCCAATTTGGAGGGATATTGGAATGGATGATTTGAAAAAAATGATTTCTTCAACACTTGATGGAAAACAAAAAAATGAAACATTCAATATAGTACTTTCAGATATTTTAAATAGAAATGGTATAACAGATTCATCTCTAAAAAAATTACCCTCAGAGAAAAAAGCACAAATCAAAAAAATCTTTTCTGAATTACAAAATCAAATTAATAATATTTTAGACTAAAAGGAGAGAGTTTATGTCTGGAGTTTGGTATCCAAACCAAGATAAAAAGTGGAACGCACTAGATTCTTCAAAGCCTCATCCATCATTCTACGACCCAACAATTTCAGAAGAAGCTAAGCAAAAAAATAAAATCTATCAATTATCCGAAGAATATATAGCGATTGTTGATTCCGCTGATGTTCAAGTTACTACAACAGATACAAAAGTGGCACTATCGATTCAAGCCTCATTACAAGCAGCAATTATTGCTATTTTAAGCATATCTATCGCAGATAGCGAAAAAGCTGATAAAATTGCACAAGAGCTTTTTCAAAAATCAGCTATTTCACAAATTAATAAACAACGTACTATTATTAGAAATTCTAGAAATGTTTCAGTAACTACTACAGATACTGATATAGCAGTAAATATTCAAATCCTTCTTCAAATTTTACTAGCTTTATTAGTTAAACTAAACGTTTTATAAAGATAATTTAACTTTCCTAGCAAGGTTGTAAATAAAACACTTCCCTAATTCCCCTCCAATTGGGATAGAGTTAGTATAGTCATATGGACACAACTTAGTTAAGTCCTTACAATGGATTTCAAGGAGGAAGTGTCCGTATGACAAACAAGAAATTTAATGAAGAGTTTAAAAAAATGGTTGTTGAATTATATCATTCGGGACAACCTGTCAAACAATTAAGCAGCGAGTATGACGTATCAGAAGTAACCGTTTATAAATGGATTAAAATATATTCTCCTATTACATCAGTTGATGAAGATGAAATAACACTAGAAGATCTAAAACAGATGAAAAAAGAAATGCTTCGTCTAAAAGAAGAGAATGAAATTTTTAAAAAGGCTATGGCCATATTCGCGAGAAAATAAAAGATACAGAATTACACCAATTTATTGATTGTCAAAAACAAACGTACTCTGTTCACATGATGTGCCAAACTCTTGGAATAGCAAGAAGTTCTTACTACCAATCTCAGCACAAAACAGAGTCAAAGCGTAGTCGTAAAAATAAAGAGTTAACCAAAAAAATGAAACAAATCCATCAATATAGCGAAGAGCGTTACAGTGTACCAAAGATTCATCAAACACTGTTGGAACAAGGTGTACAAGTAAGCATAAAGCGTGTGCAACGGCTCATGAAAAAAGAAAATATTCGTTCTATTATCTTAAAAAAATACAAACCACATTCATCAAAATCAACTGTAGAAGATCGGACAAATCTATTAGAACAGAACTTCTCTACCACGACACTCAATGAAAAGTGGGTAGCGGATATTACCTATATTCACACACAAAAAGATGGTTGGTGTTACCTTGCATCTGTGATGGATTTGTATTCTAAAAAAATTGTTGGGTATTCATTTTCACGAAATATGACAACAGACCTTGTGGTAAAAGCGTTAGAAAACGCTTACTATACACAGAAACCACCAGAAGGTCTCATTCTACATACTGACTTAGGAACACAATATACAAGTCAGGAATTTCAAACCTTACTCGCGAGTTATAAAATCAAACCTTCTTTCAGTAAAAAAGGGTGTCCTTATGATAACGCCTGTATCAAGTCATTTCATGCCACTTTAAAGAAAGAAGAAGTATATCGTACAAAATATGTCATATTTGAACAAGCAAACTTAGCACTATTTCAATACATCGAGGGATGGTATAACCGCAAGAGGATTCATAGTAGCATTGGTTATAAAACTCCCCAAGCAATAGAAGATCTAGCTAAAAAAGTGGCTTAGATTTAACTTTTTTGTGTCCGAAATATTGACTCAAATCCATAAATTATTAATGGTTGTTACAGCTAATTGATTAATTTTCTTCAAAAAATCTTCCGAATCACGTACGTATACAAATCCACGAGAAATTATATCTGGATCAAAAATCATTTTTCTATCTGTTTTACTAAGAGTTATGACTATAACAAGCATACCATCCTCTGAAATCTGTTTACGGTCACTCTTATTAGGGGTCACCTTACATACCCATCAACTTAAGAATTTTATAACGCCCCCAAAACAAAAAAATGTATATTTTCATCTAAAAATATCAATTTTCTCATTTTGGGGTAGTCGCTTTTCTTAGCTTGATGGGCATGCAGCTGTACCTCATTATGTGAAATATTCCAATTTTGCATTTGGAAAGAACTTTTTCATATAAGAATAAAGGTGATTTTTTATATCTTCTTCTTCTTCTTTTTGATAAATATATTTACCAATCCCATATTTCCCCCATTTATATCTTCTTCTCTCTTCATCTAATTCTAATTTTGTCATAGGGTAGTTTTTTTCAATTACCCTCTTAGCAGGCTTTGTAAAACGATGTTGAATAAATTCAAATGTAATATCATCTCTTACATCAAGGGGTAATTCAGCATCGAGACGTTCAAACATATGATAGTAACCGTCCTGCCAACCTTCATGAAGATAGATAGGAGCCACTATGAACCCTAACGGATATCCTGCTCTGGCTACTTTTCCCGCTGCTTCAATTCTTTTAGCTAACGGGGAAGTACCTGGCTCAAAGTTTTTAATAACGTAATCAGCGTTTACACTAAACCGAAATCTTGTTTTCCCATTATGTTTTACATCAAGCAAATGATCCACATGATGAAATTTTGTAACAAATCTCAGCTTTCCATATTCAGATTCTCCAAAATGCTCAATTGCATGTTTAAGAGTATGAGTTAAGTGATCAATTCCTACAATATCTGATGTACACGAAGCTTCAAATCTTGTCAATTCAGGTACGCGGGCCTCCATATATTTGTCAGCAGTTTCTAGAATTTCGTCAACATTTACATAAATTCGGATATACGGCTTGCTTCCCATCGTTGTCTGTAAATAACAATAATGACAATGTCCCATACACCCTGTTGCAAAGGGAATAGCATACTCTGCTGAAGGCTTTGAAGTATCAAATTTCAGTGTTTTTCTAACACCAACGACAAGAGTAGATTTTGCTACTCGATACTTTTGAAAATCGTTTTCGCCTGGCAAGTCTCTCACTTGATTATGGGAAGTAGTATGACGAATTTCAACATCCATATTTGAAAATTTCTCATAAAGCTCTCTCCCTAATGGATAATCTAATGCTTTGGGTTCAAAGTATACAAGTTTAGGCATAAACGGGTTATTCATTCTAACATCCCTTCTGAAACACCCCCATAATAGTAGGTATAGGCTTGGTTTGCCTCTTCTTCAGTAGAATAAACCGCCATCTCATTTGTTAGTGGATAATAAGTTTCATAAAGAAATAATGCTAATTCATTTGGTCTCTCAGGATTATTGACAACTGCTGCAGCTTGTATATTTGCTACGTCCTGAGTGTGGGGGTTTCGATAAAAAATATAAACAATATCTCCAGCATGATAAATATTACTTTCATTAGAAAATTCCATTTTACCACCTTTTCTTTTTATAAAATTCAATGTGCAAAGTTATATATTATAAATTTTTTCCTATAGTGGATAAAAATATGTCT
This sequence comes from Bacillus sp. UNC322MFChir4.1, assembly GCF_000746135.1. Classification (NCBI taxonomy): domain Bacteria; kingdom Bacillati; phylum Bacillota; class Bacilli; order Caryophanales; family Bacillaceae; genus Bacillus; species Bacillus sp. UNC322MFChir4.1. The sequence goes on along the minus strand of NZ_JQKQ01000013.1, from coordinate 9,885 downwards.
TCTTTTATCAAGAGGAAATTCGATTCTACTAATTACAATCTTTATTTTAAATTCCATTTATAATACAACCTATGAAGCAAATTACTCAATTTATAATAGAAGCATTTTATTTATCCATACATATTTAAAGTTAACGATGAACTCCACCGCCAAGTTGTTGTTCAGCCATTGCCACTAGACGCTTTGTGATTTCACCACCAACAGAACCGTTTGCACGAGCTGTTGCGTCTGCACCAAGTTGTACGCCGAATTCTTGTGCGATTTTATATCTCATTTGATCGATTGCATTCTCAGCACCGTGAACTAATAGTTCGTTACGACTTCCGCTATTATTGTTTGTCATATTGTATCACCTCCTATGTTTTTAATATGATAAAAAGCAATTGAAAATACATATTCCTTTTTTGTTATCAATTTTCCAGTTTATTAAAGCATAAATAATACATATATTTCACAAAATAGTATTGTGTAGGAGAGCGAAATAAAAAGTGTTTGCCATAGGAGTATCATGTATGAAACAGTCCTCCAGAACACGATGAAAATAGGTTGTGCTTTATGAAGGCACAGCCTATTTTTTTATTGAGGAGTTTTCACCTACATAAAAGTTAAAAGAATGGAGAAATACAAATGAAACAGATTGTTGCTTTGTTAATTAAATACACAGCTATTAGTGCTGTATTATTGATGATACTAGGCATTTTCCAAGGTATTTCAATTCCAAGAATATTATTTCTTTCATTGGTAATTACCGGAGGATCTTATTTAATAGGAGATTTATTTATTTTACCTAAGTATGGAAACATGGTGGCTACCATTGTTGATTTGGGTTTGAATTTTGTAGGGATTTGGATATTAACGTATCTTGTAAAAGATATAGTCGTAGCTCGTAATATTGGAGCATCTGCTTTTTTTTGCAGCTTTGCTTATCAGTGTGGCAGAAATATTCTTTCATATCTATATGAAGAAAGTTGTTTTACATGAAGATGAGGATTCACGAAAATCCACTAATATTAGCGATAATAAATATGCTATGGAGACTTCTGACGAGTATGTAGACTGTTTTAAAATAAATAAGGTTCATCTATCTAGAAAAGCGGAGGATGGAACTGATAAATTGAAATAAAAAAGTGGCTGAAAGCCACTTTTTTATTTTTATAATTAGGCTTGTTCAGAATTTCGAACATGTAATGGTGGAGGAACTATCCACCCCTTCTTCTTGCTTAAACGTAGTAAAGTTACTCCTGCTTGCGCTTTCTTCATGTGAAACTGTCCAAAAAGCATGCCTACATCTTCTCGAAGACATTTTCCCATCACTTGACTACAAGTTACTAGTCCTGCTGCAAGACCTGCTGCAACGGTTGCTGCGATTTCAGCATCGTTGATGCGTGCACCAGGAGGAATATCTTCAATAGAAGCAACTGGTCTTTCAGGAGGCGCCGGTGGTAAAGCCACTCCATTTACCTTTAAAAGGGTTTTTAGCTCTTCTATTTCAGGAGTCATATCATTCTCAATTAAGTTTTGTAAAAACTTTTTTAAATCTTCATCACCTGTGTGATTCATAAATACTTGATGTCCGGCAACAGCCCCTTGTGCGGCAAGAAGATAACTCCAAATATCAAATACTTCTCCATAATGTAAAGGTTCATTTTGAGGATTTCCACTTAATACACCCATTTTAAAAAGCCTCCCTTTCGAAAATATCATCATAAGTATATTTTTCAATATTGAAAAGAAATTTTTAAGTATATTTTTTCCTACAAAGAACTTTTTATCATGCATGGGAAACACCTTCCCAACAATCTGTGTTTGTAGTCTAGTAAAGAAATTTGCAAACAAAATACCCAAAGATTATTATGGAAGATTATCAATAATCTTTGAGTGAAAACTTTTTTACTATGAGGATTTATTTTAAAAATAAATCCATATAAGAAATTGGTTTAAATATCTGCTACGACTTATACCAATTCACTCTTATTTATAGTTAAAATTAGCGATTAATTCCACCGCCAAGCTGTTGTTCAGCCATTGCAACTAAACGTTTTGTGATTTCACCACCAACAGAACCGTTTGCACGAGCTGTTGTGTCTGCACCAAGTTGTACACCAAACTCTTGTGCAATTTCATACTTCATCTGATCAATTGCATTCTCAGCGCCTCGAACTACTAATTCATTACGACTTCCGCTATTATTGTTTGCCATATTGTATCACCTCCTATGTTTTTAATATGCTACGAATCATGAAAAAATAATTATCCCTTTTTATGGTAATTTATTTTCTTTTCATTATGAATAAATATGGATTTTCTTCTTAAAATAAGGCTAGGGAAAGAAGGGGTTATGAAATACTTTCATACAATGTTATGTATTCCTCCAGATTTATTTCTAATCTCCCTTTAATAACTAAGAAAATGATTGCTGTAGTCCAAAGAGATAAATATAAAGTATGTTTTGAGAAAATGTTAAAAAAGGAGACATGTAATTATGAAAGCTGTAACCTATCACGGGCCAAATCAAGTACAGGTTAAACAAGTTGAGGATGCGAGATTAGAAAAAAAAGATGATATTCTTGTAAAAATTACTTCCACCGCTATTTGTGGATCTGACTTACATTTATATCAAGGTAACATGCCTTTACCCCAAGGATACATTATTGGGCATGAACCGATGGGAATTGTTGAAGAGGTGGGGCCTGATGTCACTAAAGTAAAAAAAGGAGATCGTGTTGTCATCCCCTTTAATGTTGCTTGCGGGCATTGTTTTTATTGCCAACATGAAATGGAAAGTCAATGTGATAACTCAAATCCTCATTATGATTCTGGTGGATACTTTGGTTATACAGAGAAATTTGGTAACCATCCAGGTGGACAAGCTGAATATTTGAAAGTTCCTTTTGGGAACTTTACTCCCTTTGTTATACCTGAATCATGCGAACTTGAGGATGAATCCCTGCTTTTTTTATCCGATGTTTTACCGACCGCTTATTGGAGTGTAATAAATGCAGGTGTAAAGTCAGGTGACACTGTTATCGTACTTGGCTGTGGACCTGTTGGATTGATGACACAAAAATTTGCTTGGATGAAAGGTGCTAAGCGTGTAATTGCAGTTGATTACTTAGATTATCGGATAAATTATGCAAAAAAGATTAACAATGTTGAGGTATTTGAGTTTACAAAATATCCCGATATGGGAGAACATTTAAAAGAAATTACACATGGTGGAGCAGATGTGGTCATTGATTGTGTAGGCATGGATGGAAAGAAATCCCCTTTGGAATTTCTTGAACAAAAACTAAAATTACAAGGGGGAACTCTCGGCCCTATTCAAATTGCTACAAAAGCCGTACGAAAATATGGAACTGTCCAAATGACAGGTGTTTATGGTGGCAACTATAATGCATTTCCACTCGGTGCATTTTGGGTTAGGAATATTAACCTTAGAATGGGCCAAGCACCTGTCATTCATTTTATGCCTGAACTGTTTGAAAAAATAACAAAAAATGAGTTTGATCCAAAAGAGATTATTACACACAAAATGCCCCTGGAAGAAGCGAGCTACGGTTATCAAATTTTTAATAACCGTGAAGACAATTGTATAAAAGTTATTTTGAAACCTTAAAGCTACATTCCTTTCTAATCGATTATTTTTAATGCTAAAGATAAGATTAAATTCTACTTTATCTAGTACAATTTAATTTACATCTTACTATTTCTTATATTATTGTAACGTCTGATTCACAGGCTGATAAATACTCGCTATAGCTTTTATTTCAGAATCTGGTGCTAGAGATAACGGATAGTAGCCTTTTTTCACCATGTATTGCCAAATATCATACGCATGTCTACTACTATTTAAAAAAGATTTTTCTAAAAAAGATCTCAAATTTGGATTCGCACATTCTAATACAGCTCCAGCATAATTTAATGCAGCTGATTTTTGATTTAAGAGATAGCCCATAGCAATTGCTCGATCATTGGGAGGTTCTCCATTTATACTAGGTGTAACAGATGGATACTGTTCAAGCGGTGCTTTTAAATAAGAAATCAATACTGAATTTAACTTAGAGGGCTGGAAACGCTCAATATCGGGTGTACTTTAATTTTGGACAAATTCTACTTTTAAATTATAGTCTTCAATATGGAGTGGAAAATGATGCTGTAATAATTGTTTTAATTCTAAATCTTGTGTTTGCTGAATGTATGTACTCATCGTATTAATTGTATTGTAACAGCCAGCAATTAATTCACTTAATGTAGCTAATTGCATTTTTAAATCCTGCTTTTCAAAGTATTTTTTAGTCTCTCCCCAAATACAGAAAATATAAGAAATGCATATGAATTTTCTTATTACCTCATAATATATCTATTCATTTTCTTTTTATGAAAGGAGAAGATTTAAATGCATACGGTATGGAAAGGTTCTCTTTCACTTGGATTATTAAACATCAGCATTAAGCTATATAGTGCTGTAGAAGAAAAAGATATTAAATTTTTAAGTCTTCATAAGGAATGTCTTACTCCCATTAAATATAAAAAGATTGCTCCTGATTGTACGGATACTGGAGTAAGTGATGAAGAAGTTGTGAAAGCTTATGAATATGCGCCGCATAAATATATAATTGTTGAAGATAAAGAATTAGAAGCACTACAAAAAAAAGATGAGCCGCGAATAATTCGCATTTCATCTTTTATCCAAAATAATGAGATTGATTCAATTTTTTTCGATCGTTCCTATTTTGTGGGTCCTATCCATGGGAATGAAAATCCCTATTTGTTATTAAAAGAAGCTTTAGAGAAAACTTTTATGCTTATTGTCTAATCGTTTATAGTTTTGTCCGAATAGCCCAAAGCTCTGGGAAAAATGACTGATCAAGCACACGTTTTAAATATGAAACGCCTGAAGAACCGCCAGTACCCATCTTATGACCTATAATACGTTCTACCGTTTTCATATGACGGAAGCGCCACTGTTGCAGCCAATCTTCAATATCGATTAACTTCTCTGCTAATTGATATAAATCCCAGTATTTCTTCACATCTGAGTATACTTCCAACCAAGCTGCTTCTACTGTTGCATCCGCTTCATATGGTTGTGTAATATCACGTTGAAGCACACTTGGATTAATTGGAAACCCTTCTTTAGCAAGCGTTTGAATTGCAACGTCATATAAACTCGGTGTGTGAAACGCCTTATGTAGACGAGTATATAACTCTTCATCTTTTTCATAAATTTTAAGAATATGAGGTGTTTTATAGCCAAGCGCAAATTCAATCATTCGATATTGATAAGATTGAAACCCAGATGCTTGACCAAGTGAATCACGGAATTCAATATATTCCGCAGGGGTAAGCGTCGCAAGAATATCCCACGACTGAATAATTTGCGATTGAATTTTCGAAACGCGCGCAAGCATCTTAAAAGCAGGTGCAAGAGTCCCTTTTTGAATGGACTCAATAGCTGCTTCTAATTCATGTAAAATTAATTTCATCCAAAGTTCACTTGCTTGGTGAATCACGATAAATAACATTTCGTCATGATGATCAGACAGTCGCTTTTGACTCGATAATAAACTATCTAATTGTAAATATTCCCCGTAAGTCATGTTGTTACGAAAATCTGTATGAATGCTCTTTTCCATAATCACTTTTTCATTCTCACTCATATGTGTACATCCTCTCTATGCAGTATATATTTATTTTTTATAATGGTTTTAATACAGCACGCACTGGACTACCGTCTGCATCTGTTAACGAAAGCGGCAGAGCAATCAGTTCGTAATCTCCGTCTTGTACATTTTCTAAAACAACATTTTCTAAAATATGAATACCGTGTTTAAATAACTCATGATGTGCTGCTAATTCTTTGTCATCAAGTGGATCCACAGACGGAACATCCACACCAATTAGACGTACTCCCTTTTCATGAAGATAAGGTACAATGTCCGCACGTAAATACGGAATTACTTCAGGAAATACATGTGAATTTATTTTTGATAAGGTTCGTAATAACAGTCTACTAACCCCCTTCAAATCATACTTTTCAAGTTCTTTAGCTCCGATGCTTTCGTGACCTGTTACATCTATAATTCGCGCAGGACCAACGTAGACGTTAATGTCTAGATCACTTACTTTTTTACCATCATTATCAAAATGAAACGGCGCATCAATATGTGTGCCCGTATGGATACTCATCGAAATTTTCCCAACATTAACGGAGCCGCTTTGCTCTTTTGTCCATGAAACTTCATAGGAAAAAGGTGTATCACCAGGCCAAGTGGCAATATCATTGTTTAGAGGTTGAGAAATATCAATCCACTTGTTTTCTGTCATCTTTATGCCACAACCTCTCGTTTATTTTCAAATTGTTTATACTCCTCTTCTACCATAATTTTCTTCAAAATTTGGACAGCGTTCCATACTTCTTCATACGTATTGTATAAAGCGACAGGAGCTAAACGAATGCCATTTGGTGCACGAAAATCAGGAACAATTCCATTTGCCTTTAATGCTTTGCAAATCCGCGCTGCTTCTTTATGTTCTAAATAAATATGTCCGCCTCGCACGTCATCCTCTAACGGATTACCAAGTGTAAAGTCCATATCTACTAATTCATGTTGTATAAGATTTATCATATAACGTGTAATATGCAATGATTTTTGTCGTAGTCGATCAATGCCCGCTTCTTTAAAAATCTCTAAAGAACCAATCAGCGGTGCAGCACTTAATACGTGCGGTGTTCCAATTTGATAAGCACCGGCATGCTCAGCTGGTGTAAGTTCATGCTCCATATCAAACTGTTTATCTTTTCGAGAACCAAACCAACCTGCTAATCCTGGTAGACGATTGAAATGTTTTTTATTTACGTACAAGCCGCCAACACCGCCAGGTCCAGCATTTAAATATTTATAATTACACCAAACTGCAAAATCAACGTCCCATTCTGCAAAATGATGCGGAATAGAACCGATAGAATGACAAAGATCAAAGCCGATATGAATCCCGCGTTTATGTGCTTCCTCCGTAAGAAGTTTCATATTTAAAATTTGTCCGCTTCGATATAACACAGCTGGAAGTACAATAAGCGCAATATCTTCTGTCATTGCTGCAATGATATCTTCTTCGTTTAACGTTCTTCCATCCCTACTTTTCACTTGAACGAGATGCTCCGTAGCGTCCAATCCTTTCATACGAATTTGGCTTTGCAAAGCATAAATATCAGATGGAAATGTTAATTCATCGGCAAGGATTTTTGTTTTTCCTTCTTTCGGTTCGTAGAACGTAGCGACTACTTGATGTAAATTTGTCGTCGTAGAACCGGTTACAATTACTTCTTCAGGAAAAGCGCCAATTAGAGGAGCACTTAATTCTCCTAACTGTTCAGATAAGAAATACCAAGGATACTGTCCTTCTGTCCAGCCATCAATGCCGAATTGTTTCCATGAATCTAGCAAAGTTAATAAAGATTGCTCAGCTCGTTTAGATAAAAGTCCTAGCGAATTTCCGTCTAAATAAGTGGTTCCTTCTTTTTTATAAAATTCATGTTGAAACGATGCAAGCTCATCGTGGTGATCACATTGACGAGCATACTCATAAGATGGTTCAAATGGTTTTGTGTACATTCTATCACCTTCTCTTAAATTTTCTTTTAATTCTAATTAATAAAAATATATCACCATAACTGACATAGCGTCAATGACATTATGTCAGTTGACAGTATATTACTGTTTCCCCTACAATAAAGTTAATTTTTCTGATATTTCAGTATAAAGGTGTGGTACAAATGGATAAACATACTTTATCGGCGAGACAACGCCGTTCACTAGAAACAAAAAAGAAATTATTATTAGCTAGTCGTCAAGTATTTATAGAACAAGGATTCCAAAAAACAACAATTTCCCAAATTATAAAAAAAGCAGAAACTGGATATGGAACAGCTTACGTATACTTTAAAAATAAAGATGATTTACTGATTGTGTTAATGGACGATGTGATGAACCAATTTTATATGATCGCAGAACGTATCTTTCAACCAGTAACAAAGCAAGAAGCTCAAAGTATGATCCAAAAACAAGTTCATGCATTTTTGCAAATGGCAGAAACTGAGAGACAACTTTTACAAGTTGTTGAAGAGGCAATCGGTACTTCTACAGAAGTTCGGAATAGATGGAACGCTATTCGAGAACGGTTTATTGAACGAATTGTTCAAGACATTACATACTCACAAAACAACGGTTTAGCTCGTAAAGATTTGAATTGTTTTTTAGCAGCAAGAAGTTGGTTCTATGCGAATGAAATGTTTTTATGGGAAATTGTACGAAATGAACGGGAATTTTCTCTCGAAGACATTGTACATACATTAACCGAAATGTATATGGGTGGCCTTTATTCCTAATATGCACCGTATAAAACAGGCCTTTTAAGAGTCTATTCTAGACAATACATTTTCATTTCTCGTAATTCTAGGTTATTACTTATTGAAAAGAACATTTCCCTATTATTTCCCTGGTAAGCGCATATTCTGACATATAAAAAGGATATCCCCTAAAAATCTACTTTTTATATGTAAATAATCTATTGTATTTCCCTTTCCCCTTTCGATATGATGAAATAAAACTGAGTTTTTATAGAAAGCGAGAAATAAATGACAGAAAAAACCGTAATTATTACAGGTTCATCAAGCGGATTTGGACTTCTTACATCATTAGAGTTTGCTAAAAAAGGATATCTTGTCATCGCTACGATGCGAAATGTTGAAAAACAAACAAAATTGCTTGAACAAGCAGCTTTGTTACATATAGAGCGTAATATTAAAATCCATCAACTTGATGTAACTTCCCAAAAGTCTATTGAGAATTTCACATCTTTTATAAACACGCTTGAACGAATAGATATACTGATTAATAATGCTGGCTTCGCAAGCGGTGGTTTTGTAGAGGAAATCCAAATTGAAGAGTATCGTAAACAATTTGAGACTAACGTATTTGGGACCATCGCAGTAACCCAAGCTGTTCTTCCAATTATGAGAAAACAGAAGCATGGAAAAATTATTACTGTTAGCAGCATTAGCGGGAAAATGGGATTCCCTGGCCTCTCTCCTTACGTTGCATCTAAATATGCTCTTGAGGGCTGGAGTGAGGCTCTTCGTCTAGAAGTAAAACCATTTGGAATCAATGTTTCATTAATTGAACCAGGATCATATAACACAAACATTTGGGAAATCGGACAAAAACTTTCAGAAGCTACTTCTGAAGCTGAATCTCCTTACAAAGAATACATGAAAAAAATTGAACAACATATTCATAACGGGAGTGAGAATTTTGGAGATCCGCAAGATGTTGCTAAGAAAATAGTAGCTATTGCACAATCACAGCATCCAAACTTACGTTATCCAATTGGAAAAGGTGTAAAGTTAATGGTGCTATTCAAGAATTTACTGCCGTGGAAATGCTGGGAGTTTCTCGTTTTAAAACGGTTTAAATAATTTGAAAAAAGACAGCTCTTAGTTTGTCTTTTTTCATGCTACCATTTATGGTCGCTGTTATATTTCATTGTTGATTTTTATTACCATAAAAAAAGACCGATAGTGGTATTATCCCCTTTAAGTAGACATTCAAAAAAACCTTCATGATAAGATGAAGGAAAGAATGAAACTTGGAGGGGATTTTTCTATGGCGAAAAAGGGACAACAATTTCAATCCTACACGGAAGAATTTAAGTTAGATGCCGTTAGGGCCTATGTGAATGGGTCCGAAAGTTATCAAAGGCTCTCAGAACGATTAGGTATTCGAAGTTGTACACAATTAAAGGTTTGGGTGAAAAAATGGAAAAATGGTGAACCATTTGATGAACGTAGTAAAGGTAATGCACCGTTTAAAGGACAACCACGTA